>NZ_LEKR01000016.1:0-84278 GCF_001580555.1 Stenotrophomonas sp. DDT-1 | reverse complement strand
TGGGCAGGACGCCCAACCCCGGTCTTGCCGCGTGCGCAGGACTGCGCACACGAGCAAGGCGCCATCGAGCCCCCAAGGGTGAGGGCGCTTTGCTTGCGAAGCACTGCTTCGCAAGCGGCCGAACGCCCAGCCGCCAGCGGCTGGGCCGGACCCCGGAGGGGGGTTTACGGCGTGTCCTGCCTGCCCACCCCGGCCCAGCCACTTACTGACAATCCAGCGCCGACCAGCCGCTGTTGCTGTTGCTGTTGCTTCAAAACCAGCCTGCCGCAGGCAGCGCCGCAGCCGCCGCTGCAGGAAAAACCTGAATACGTTCCGACACCGCACCTCAATCCCCCGCCTCCGCGGCCGATAACGGGGTTGTCACAGTCTGTCTGCCGTGACCGGCTCGGCGCCGCCCGCCTGCTTCAACCGGGTCCTGCTCGATGAATCTCCTGCATCGCTGGCAACACTACTTCCGCAATCTTTCCGTCCGGCGCAAGCTCAACCTGCTGACGCTGCTCATCGCGCTCGGCGTGATCGCGCTCTCGGTGATCGCCGCCCGCATGCAGTACCTGGATCTCACCGAGACCCGCAAGACCGCACTGAAGACCCAGGTCGAACTGAGCTACGGCATCCTCCAGCACTACCACCGCCTGGCCGGTACCGGCGAACTCAGCGAAGAGGCTGCCAAGCGCGCCGCGCTGCAGGCACTGGAAGTGATGCGTGCAGAGAACGATACCTACTATTTCAACGTCTACGACACCGGCTACCGGCTGCTGATGCACCCGTTCCGCAAGGACCTGGTCGGCAAGGACATGAAGGACTTCCGCACCGACGATGGTGTGCGCATCTACTACGACCAGGTCGAAGCGGCCAAGGCCGGTGGCGGCTTCGTCAGCTACCGCTGGGCCAAGCCGGGCAGCAATGGCGAGGTCGAGAAGGTCGCCTACGCCGGCCTGTTCGCGCCGTGGAACTGGGTGGTCAGCAGTGGCGTCTACATGGACGACGTGCAGAAGCAGGCGCTGGTGTTCACCGCCATCATGGCAGTCTCCGGCGGCGTCCTGGTGCTGATCGTACTGGCCCTGAGCTGGGTCATCGGCAACCGCATCGCGGTACCGCTGAAGCAGGCCACAGCCGTCGCCGAAGGCATCGCCGCCGGCAAGCTCGACAGCCACATCGGCCCGCAGCCGCACGATGAAACCGGCCGCCTGCTGGACGCCATGGCCGGCATGCAGCAGCAGTTGCATGCGGTCATCACCGGCCAGCGCGAAATGGCCCGCCGCCACGACGGTGGCGAACTCAGCTACCGCATCGACGCCAGCGCCTTCCCCGGCGAATACGGGCTGATGGTGCAGGAAACCAACGCCCTGGTGGGTAGCCACGTGCAGACCCTGCACGATGTGCTGGACGTGGTGCAGCAGTACGCGGTCGGTGACCTGAGCCGCGACATCGCCCGCTACCCGGGCGAAAAGGCGGCGATGACCACCACCGTCGACACCGTCAAGGCCAACCTCGGCCGCATCAACGCCGAGATCAAGCAGTTGGCCAGCGCCGCTGCTGCCGGCGACTTCAGCCGCCGAGGCGATGCGCAGCGCTTCGACCACGATTTCCGCCTGATGCTGGAAAACCTCAACGCGATGATGGCGGTCAGCGATGACAACCTCGGCAAGCTCTCGCAGCTGCTGTCGGCCATCGCCGAAGGTGACTTGACCGCGCGCATGCACGGCGACTACCAGGGCGTGTTCGCCCGCATGCGCGACGATGCCAACGCCACGGTCGCGCAGCTGACCCAGATCGTCGGCCAGATCCAGGCCAGCGCCTCCAGCATCACCCTGGCCGCCGGCGAGATCGCCTCCGGCAACAGCGACCTGTCGCGCCGGACCGAACAGCAGGCCGCCAACCTGGAAGAAACCGCGGCCTCGATGGAGGAACTGACCTCCACCGTGCGCCAGAACGCCGAGCACGCCCGCCAGGCCAACCAGCTCGCCATCGGCGCCCATGGCGTCGCCTCGCAGGGTGGCGAGGTCGTCGGCCAGGTGGTCACCACCATGTCCGCCATCGAAGCCTCGTCGAAGAAGATCGCCGAGATCATCTCGGTGATCGACGGCATCGCGTTCCAGACCAACATCCTGGCGCTGAACGCCGCCGTGGAAGCCGCGCGTGCCGGTGAACAGGGCCGCGGCTTCGCCGTGGTCGCCAGCGAAGTGCGCACCCTCGCCCAGCGCTCGGCCGCTGCCGCCAAGGAAATCAAGGGCCTGATCGACGACTCGGTCGGCAAGGTTGCCGAGGGCTCCAGCCTGGTCCACCAGGCCGGCAGCACCATGGGCGAGATCGTCGCCTCGGTGCAGCGTGTGACCGACATCATGGCCGAGATCTCTGCGGCCTCGCAGGAACAGAGCGCGGGCATCGAGCAGGTCAACCAGACCGTGGTGCAGATGGACGAAACCACCCAGCAGAACGCTGCGCTGGTAGAGGAAGCCACCGCCGCCGCACGCGCGATGGAAGACCAGGCGGCGCAGCTGGCCGATGCCGTGGCGATCTTCCGGCTCGACAACCAGGTCTCCGCCGCAGTGAAGGCTGTCGCCGAACGCGTGGAACCGGCGCGCATCACCACCGTGGCACGTCCGCAGCCGACCAGCACCCCCGCGCCGGTACGTCGCAGCAGCAACGCCGGCACCTTCGTCGCCAGCGACAGCGACTGGCAGGAATTCTGAGACCCACCCGTGGCGGCTTCGGCCGCCGCCCCCGCCGATGGACACGTCCCCCGTGCAAAGTCCTACTCCCATCGTTACCGGTCCACGCGAATTCGAGTTCGCCGACCGTGATTTCCGCCGCGTCTGCGACCTGATCTACCAGCGCGTGGGCATTGCGCTTGCGCCGGCAAAGCGCGACATGGTCTATGGCCGCCTGTCGCGCCGCCTGCGCACGCTGGGCATGCGCAGCTTCCAGCAGTACCTGGACCATCTGGAACAGGAAGATGGTGACGAGTGGCAGGCGTTCACCAACGCCCTGACCACCAACCTGACCTCGTTCTTCCGCGAACCGCACCACTTCGACAAGCTGCGCGAAGAACTGCAGCAGCGCTCCAGCCGCACGCCGTTGCTGCTGTGGTCGTGCGCGGCGTCCACGGGTGAAGAGCCCTACTCGATGGCGATCACCGCGTGCGAGGCCTTTGGCACCCTGAAGCCGCCGGTGCGCATCATTGCCACCGACGTCGATACCCAGGTGCTGGCCACCGCCGGCCGCGGCGTCTACAACATCGATCGCGTCGCCAGCCTCGATCCGGACCTGCGCCGCCGCTACTTCCAGCGTGGCAGCGGCCCCAACGAGGGCCAGTGCCGCGTGC
The DNA here is from genome assembly GCF_001580555.1 of Stenotrophomonas sp. DDT-1. Taxonomy (NCBI): domain Bacteria; kingdom Pseudomonadati; phylum Pseudomonadota; class Gammaproteobacteria; order Lysobacterales; family Lysobacteraceae; genus Stenotrophomonas; species Stenotrophomonas sp. DDT-1. Next base: position 80,953 of record NZ_LEKR01000016.1, on the reverse strand, counting down.
TGCCTGCGCTGCGCGAGCTGATCGAATTCCGCCCGTTGAACCTGCTCGCCCCGCGCTACGACGTCGGTGGCCCGTTCGACGCACTGTTCTGCCGCAACGTAATGATCTACTTCGACAAGCCGACCCAGCGCGCGATCCTCGGCCGCCTGGTGCAGCACCTGGCCGATGACGGCCTGCTCTACACCGGCCATTCGGAGAACTATCTGCACGCCGCCGACCTGATCCAGCCCTGCGGCCGCACCCTGTACCGCCGTGCGGCGAAGGCCGGCGCATGAATGCTTCGCTGCGTACCGACGATGTGATGCGCTACCAGGATGCGCGCTTCCAGACCATCGCCGCCAAGCTGCTGCCCACCCAGTACCTGGTGGTCGATGACACCACCGCGCTGACCACCACGCTGGGCTCGTGCGTCGCCGCCTGCCTGCGCGACCCGGTGCTGAAGATCGGCGGCATGAACCACTTCCTGCTGCCCGAGGGCAACGCCGGTGACGGCGCGCCCGCGCGCTACGGCAGCTACGCGATGGAACTGCTGATCAACGACATGCTCAAGCGTGGTGCCCACCGCAAGCGCATCGAGGCCAAGGTGTTCGGTGGCGCCAACGTGCTGAAGGGCTTCACCAGCAACCCGGTTGGCACCCGCAACGCCGAGTTTGTCCGCCAGTACCTTCAGGCCGAGCACATTCCGATCATTGCCGAGGACCTGTGCGGCATCCATCCGCGCAAGATCTGGTTCTTCGCCGATACCGGCCGCGTGGTGGTGCAGCGCCTGCCGCATGCGCATGAGGCCGAGGTGGCCGCCACCGAATCGGCGGTGCGTGCGCGCCTGTCCAAGGCGCCGGTCACCGGTGGCGTGGAGCTGTTCGAATGACCTTCACCGGCAACGCCCCCTGCCGAGTCCTGATCGTCGACGACTCCGCCGTCGTGCGGCAGATGCTCACGGAAATCCTGTCCAGCGACCCGGCCATCGACGTGGTCGGCACCGCGGCTGACCCGCTGTTGGCGCGCGAGAAGATCAAGCGCCTGCTCCCGGACGTGATCACCCTGGACGTGGAAATGCCGCGCATGGACGGGCTGGCGTTCCTGGAAAACCTGATGCGCCTGCATCCGCTGCCGGTGGTGATGATTTCCTCGCTGACCGAGCGAGGCGCCGACACCACCCTGCAGGCACTGGCGCTGGGCGCCGTGGATTTCGTCTCCAAGCCCAAGCTGGACGTGGCCCGTGGCCTGCAGGGCTATGCCGAGGAGATCATCGCCAAGGTCAAGATGGCGGCGCGCTCGCGCGTGCGCCCGCTGGTGCGTGCCAGCGCCCCCAAGCTCACGCTGGACGCAACGCCGGCGATGCGTGCTGCCTCGCCGCAGTTCCGCACCACCGACCGCCTGATCGCGATCGGCTCGTCAGCCGGTGGCACCGAAGCGCTGCGCGTGGTGCTGGAAGGCATGCCTGCCGATGCACCCGCCGTGGTGATGACCCAGCACCTGCCGGCCAGCTTCAGCAGCGCCTTCGCCGAGCGACTGGACCGCCACTCGGCCATGGCCGTGCGCGAGGCCAGCGACGGCGAAGCCGTACTGCCCGGCCACGCCTACCTGCCACCCGGCGGCAAGCACCTGCGCATCATCCGCGATGGTGCGCGCTGGCGCTGCCGCGTCGATGACGGCCCGGCAGTGAACCGGCACAAGCCCGCGGTGGACGTGCTGTTCCGCTCGGTCGCGCAGAGCGCCGGTGGCAATGCCATCGGTGCCATCCTCACCGGCATGGGTGACGACGGCGCGCGCGGCCTGCTGGAGATGCGCCAGGCCGGCGCGCCCACACTGGTGCAGGACGAGGCCACCAGCGTGGTCTGGGGCATGCCCGGCGCCGCGTTCAAGCTGGGCGCTGCCGAGGAACAGGTGCCGCTGGAGCGGGTCGCCGAGCGGTTGCTCGCCCTCGCCCGCGGCTGACAGGCCCCTGTAGAGCCGAGCCCACGCTCGGCTCCGCTCCCTGCTGGACACCTCCAAGAGACGTCAGGCTCGATTGCCGATCCGCCGCTAGCACTTTCGACCATTGATGTTTCAACGGCGCTGATCGAGGCTTGATCCTGCCGCACGCCATGCGCGGTGACCGGGAGCCCGCAGGACACCGACTTGGAGCGCGGCTGGAGCGGGTCGTATAGTCAGGTATCGCACTGCAATGGAACGCCGATGAACGTTACCCCGCAAGGCCGCGCTGCCCGGGTACGCAGGGAGGGAGGTCCGGGTAACGGGCAATACCCACTGCGCAACCTGTCGCATTTGCCCAGATATGGCGCCGTCGTCCGTGATGAGTCCGCGTGTTCCAAGGATCAAGGACAATCCTGCAGCGACATGGACCGCTCATGCTGAAATCCGCCCCCAGCCTTGCTCATGTTGCGATGATCGCTTTGATCACACTGGCCGCTGCGGGCTGCAGCAAGGAACGCTCGTTCCCGGTCTATCGCGAGAATCCTGCGCCCAAGGATGCGCTGCCGATTGTGATTCGGGTCCACGATGCACCCGTGGATGTCCCCGTTCCTTCGGTCTTCGTCACGTATGAGATAGACCCACTCTGTCTCCCTCCGGTCAACAATTGGGAGGGGGTGCAGTACGAGCCGAACCAGCACAAGGTTGAGGTTCAGGCACAGCGCCTCAGTGCAACTGAATTCAGCAGTGCTGTTTTCAACGACGGCATGGAAGTTGCCGATTACTACGGTCGTGGCCCGTGCACTTGGACACCCGTGCTCGTGGAAGCTTCATTCCCCTTCATCATCGATGATCGCCGTATCCAAGCAACCGCATGGACTTCATTCACAAAGCTTGAAACCGAGAAACTCTCTACTACTTACGTACATCGCGCCTTACGCCCCATGACTTCAGGGGGATCGCCAGAGTGGACGCCTACCGAGCCTTCGACTTGGTACGAGAAGATGTCTCAAGATAAGCGAAAGGATTACTTCCCAATCGAAATCTCCACACGGACTGAAGGAACAGCCCAATGAATCCTCGAGCAAATGCAGCCCTCGCAGATCATGTCTACAAGGATCCGCTCCCTGCACCCAAGGCCATTGTTACCATTGCCGGGACGGAATATCGTGTATTGGCCAGCCTAAACTCCGCCACCGGCTACCAAGGCGTCATTTACCATAATCTCGAATCCAAAGAAGTAATCGTCACCCATCGCGGTACCGAGTTTGATCGCCAGCCTCTGATTGACGGCGGCATCGATGCGGCGATGGTCACCGCCAGAATCAACGCGCAGATTGATGATGCCCTCGCGCTCACCAAGCAGGCAATCGAGCTGGCTGACGCAAATGGATATGGCCTGGTACACGTCACCGGCCACTCCCTCGGCGGCACGCTCGCGCAGATCACTGCACACCACTACAACCTCCCCGGCGACGCGTTCAATCCCTACGGTGCCGCCGGGCTGGCACATCGCCTTCCTGAAGGCCAGCCAGCCAACGCGGCACCCTTCACCAACCATGTGATGGCAGGCGACCTGGTCAGTGCCGGCGGTCCCCATTACGGCAAGGTCGAGATGTATGCGCTGCCCAGGGAACTGGAGATCCTGCGCAACGCCGAGCACGGCCAGCGCATCGCCTCGATCGGAACACCCGGGATGAAGAGCGGCGATGTCATGTCCGCCGCGGTGGCGGTCCAGTTGGGCGATTCCCATCGATTGGTTCATTTCCTTGATCGCATGACCGACAAGGGTCCGGTGCAATCTGTACTGGACAACCCACAGGCGCGGGTCACGGATCCTGAGGACCTGCGCCGGATTGCCGACTACCGCAGTGATGTTCATCAACTGCGTGCGGGTGCGACCGTGCTTGTCGGCGGCGGGCCCGGTCTGCTGCGCGACGGTATCAATTTCCTGCGCGGTGTCGAGGAAGCCGGTGCATACGCCCGCCGCGAGGCTGAAGCGGAGCAGCGGGCCCAGAATGCGCTCAAGCCGGGGGAGCAGCTGATCCAGGATGCAACCGGCAAGGGCTCGCCCTCTCTCGGCAATCCCGGCTTCTCTCCCAGGAGTCCATTGCAGGAGAGCATTGAATCAACCTTGGACAAGGCAGGCCTGGATCCCAGGAAGGAAGGCCATCCAGACCATGCGCTCTACCGGCAGATTCGCGATGGTGTATCCGCCGTGGATGCCAGGCACGGGCGCAGCTTCGATGAAACCAGTGAGCGCGTGACGGCCGGCCTGCTTGCGGCAGCCAAGGGCAGCGGCCTGGAACGCGTCGATCATGTTGTACTGGGCAATTCACCCAGCGATGGCTCAGCCTCTCGCATGTTCGTTGTGCAGGGAGCGCTCGACAATCCAGCACACCTGCGGGCGTCGGTTCCAATCAGTGAGGCCGTCAATACGCCCGTAGAACAGTCGCTCGCCAAGGCCGAGCAGATTTCGCAGGCACAGCAGGTCGCCCAGCAGGACCTCGCCCAGGAGCAGGCCCTCACTGCGAGGCGGATGGGCTAGGCCACCTGGCCGGGCACAATGAAAAACCCGGCTCTCACCGGGGGTTTTTCATTTCAACGGGATGCCGGCCAGCGGCCGGCACTACCATGCGTCGTCCGCTCACAAAAAACCCCCGGCGCGAGCCGGGGGTTTTCCGTTACCGCATCAGGCAGCGACCGTGCTGGCCACGTCCTGGTATTCCTCGATCTGGTCGAAGTTCATGTAGCGGTAGATCTCCGCACCATTGGCGTTGATCACGCCGATGTCCGCCATGTACTCCTCCTTGGTCGGGATGCGGCCCAGACGCGAGCAGATCGCCGCCAGTTCCGCCGAACCCAGGTACACGTTGGTGTTGCGGCCCAGACGGTTCGGGAAGTTGCGGGTCGAGGTCGACATCGCGGTGGAACCTTCGCGGATCTGCGCCTGGTTGCCCATGCACAGCGAGCAGCCCGGCATTTCCATACGAGCGCCGGTAGCACCGAAGGTGCCGTACACGCCTTCCTTGGTCAGTTCCGAGGCGTCCATCTTGGTCGGCGGGGCCACCCACAGGCGGGTCGGCAGGTCACGCTTGCCTTCCAGCAGCTTGGCAGCGGCGCGGAAGTGGCCGATGTTGGTCATGCACGAACCGATGAACACCTCGTCGATCTTGGCACCGGCCACTTCGGACAGGGTCTTCACGTCGTCCGGGTCGTTCGGGCAGGCCACGATCGGCTCGTGGATGTCGGCCAGGTCGATCTCGATGACGGCGGCGTACTCGGCGTCCGCGTCCGGCTCCAGCAGCTGCGGGTTGGCCAGCCACGCTTCCATCTTCTCGATGCGACGCTGCAGCGAGCGCGGATCCTGGTAACCCTCGGCAATCATCCACTTCAGCAGGGTGATGTTGCTGGTCAGGTACTCGATGATCGGCTCCTTGTTCAGGCGCACCGAGCAACCGGCCGCCGAACGCTCGGCCGAGGCGTCGGACAGTTCGAACGCCTGTTCGACCTTCAGATCCGGCAGGCCTTCGATTTCCAGGATACGGCCGGAGAAGATGTTCTTCTTGCCCGCCTTGGCCACGGTCAGCAGGCCCGACTTGATCGCGTACAGCGGGATCGCATTGACCAGGTCACGCAGGGTCACGCCCGGCTGCATCTTGCCCTTGAAGCGCACCAGCACCGACTCCGGCATGTCCAGCGGCATCACGCCGGTGGCGGCAGCGAAGGCGACCAGGCCCGAGCCGGCCGGGAACGAAATACCCACCGGGAAACGGGTGTGCGAATCACCACCGGTACCGACGGTGTCCGGCAGCAGCATGCGGTTGAGCCAGCTGTGGATCACGCCGTCGCCCGGGCGCAGCGAAACGCCGCCACGGGTGGAGATGAACTCCGGCAGGGTGTGGTGCGTCTTCACGTCCACCGGCTTCGGGTAAGCGGCGGTATGGCAGAACGACTGCATCACCAGGTCGGCCGAGAAGCCCAGGCAGGCCAGGTCCTTCAGCTCGTCACGGGTCATCGGGCCGGTGGTGTCCTGCGAGCCGACCGAGGTCATCTTCGGCTCGCAGTAGGTGCCCGGGCGCATGCCCTGGCCTTCCGGCAGGCCACAGGCACGGCCGACCATCTTCTGTGCCAGCGAGAAGCCCTTGCCGGTATCGGCCGGCTGCACCGGCAGGCGGAACAGGTCGGTCGGGGCCAGGCCCAGCGCTTCGCGCGCCTTGCCGGTCAGGCCACGACCGATGATCAGCGGGATGCGGCCACCGGCACGCACTTCGTCGAACAGCACGTCGGACTTGACCTGGAACTCGGCGATCACTTCGCCGTTCTTCAGCGCCTTGCCTTCGTACGGACGCAGCTCGATGACATCGCCGTGCTCCATCTTCGACACGTCCAGCTCGATCGGCAGCGCACCGGCATCTTCCATGGTGTTGTAGAAGATCGGGGCGATCTTGCCGCCCAGGCACACGCCACCGGCGCGCTTGTTCGGGATGTACGGAATGTCATCGCCGGTCCACCACAGCACGCTGTTGGTGGCCGACTTGCGCGAGGAGCCGGTGCCGACCACGTCGCCGACGTAGGCGACCAGGTGGCCCTTGTCCTTCAGCGACAGGATCTGCTGGATCGGGCCGCGCTTGCCGTCTTCTTCCGGGGTGAACGGCGCGTCGTCGCGCTTGTTCTTCAGCATCGCCAGGGCGTGCATCGGAATGTCCGGGCGGGTGGTCGCGTCCGGTGCCGGCGACAGGTCGTCGGTGTTGGTTTCGCCCGGCACCTTGAACACGGTGATGGTCAGGCTCTGCGGCACTTCCGGCTTGCTGGTGAACCACTCGGCCTCGGCCCAGCTCTGCAGCACGGCCTGGGCGTTGGCGTTGCCGGCCTTCGCCTTCTCCTGCACGTCATGGAACGCATCGAACACCAGCAGGGTGTTCTTCAGGCCATTGGCAGCGATAGCGCCAACGCTGGCGTCGTCCAGCAGCTGGATCAGCGGCGCAACGTTGTAGCCGCCGAGCATGGTGCCCAGCAGTTCGGTGGCGCGCTCGCGGCTGATCAGCGGGTTCTGCTCGCTGCCCAGGGCGATCGCCGCCAGGTACGACGCCTTGACCTTGGCTGCGTCATCGACGCCGGCCGGCACGCGGTGGGTCAGCAGGTCGAGCAGGAACTCGGCCTCGCCCTGCGGCGGGTTCTTCAGCAGTTCGATGACATCGGCCGTCTGCTGCGCGCTCAGCGGCAGCGGCGGGATGCCAAGCGCAGCGCGCTCGGCGACGTGGTGGCGGTAGGCTTCCAACATGACAACTCCCGGGTAATGCGTAGGTTGAAAAATCAAAAGTGGGCTCAGGCGTGCGGCACGATCAGCTTCAGGCCCTTGAAGTAGTCGCGGTAAAACGTGTCGTTCCAGGTGATCAGGCCATCGCACTGCAGCAGTGCGTGCGCACCGACCATGAATTCGTCCAGGCTGCGACGGCTGCCGCCGCGCTGACGGTGACGGCGGTGCATCTCGCCGGCGCGCAGCGCCGACTTGGCCTCCATCGGGTTGAAGTGCACGCCCATCTCTTCCAGTGCTTCGAGCACTTCGGCACCACCGCGCAGCGATGCGCAGACTTCGGCCAGAGTCGCGCCGCAGACCACCACGCGGCCACCGACCAGGCTCTGCCGGAGGATGGCTTCCACGGCATCGGCCTGCGGGCCGTTGCTGAGCAGTTCAACCAGTACCGGTGAATCGACGGCGATCATCACGGCTTATTCCTCGTCGCGCACCGCGCGTACTGCCGCATCGGACGACTCGAAGCCGTCCAGCGCGAACTTGCCGCGCGCCCGTGAAATGGCATCGTCAACACTCTTGCGCAGGATGATGCGGCTGCCGTCCAGCTCGACCTTCAGCAGCGTGCCCTTGGTCAGGCCGAGGGCATCGCGCACCGCCTTGGGCAGGGTGATCTGTCCGCGTTCTGCAACGGTGGCTTCCATGGGTAGGCCTCAAAAAGTATGTATGAATTATACATACCTGACGTAAACACCTCAAATCCGGCGAACTGTGACCTTGAACCAGAATCAGTCGCATTCGACCGCTAGACTGGCCGGGCATCTCTCGCTGTACCGGGCCGGGACACTCCGGCACCGCACGCCCCCTCCCTCATAAAAGGACGTTCAATGCGCGCATTCATTCTGGCCCTGGCTCTGGCCACCCCCCTGGCCCTGGCCGCAGGCCCGGCCCACGCCAATCCGTTCGCGGCCCACACCACCGGCACTGAGATCACCCAGAAGCAACTGGACGAGCTGGAGGTGGGCAAGGCGACCCAGGACCAGGTCCGCGAGAAGTTTGGAGCGCCGACGCGTCGTGAGCAGCTTGGCGACACCCAGGTCTGGTACTACGACTACGCCAAGATCAAGCACTTCGGAAAGAACGTGCAGGAATCGACCGTCTTTGAGTTCGGCAAGGACAACGTACTCAAGGTGAAATCCAAGGGCGCGGCTCCCGCCAAGACCGGCAATCCGTTCCTGGGTGGCTGATCGCCACTGACTGGCGCGCTGCCCGTCGGCGGCGCGCCCCGTGCCCGGTCAAGAACGACTCGACCGCCACGATGACCATCGCTCAGCACGGCTCCGCCCCCAGCGCCTGCAGCACCCCCATGCTGCCGTCCACCTGTCCCCCGGCGCCATACGGCACTGCCTCGAGCCTGTCAGCCCGCACTAAGTCCGGCGGCGCCATGACACGAAAACTACATACGAATTTATAACCTTGCGTTCTGAGCCCGCAGTTCTGCGGCCCCGACGGCATCGGCGATACTGGCCTTCTGCCCGGCGGCACGGACTGCCGGCCACCGCAAGCAGGCCTGCCCATGCGCGGGCCACTGCAAGCCATCCGCAAGAAGGAGTTAACCCGCATGAGCGATTCGTTCTCCACCCGCAGCCAGCTGAACGTCGGTGGCAAGACCTACGACTACTTCAGCCTGCCCACGCTGGGCCAGCGCTTCGATATCTCCCACCTGCCCTACTCGATGAAGATCCTGCTGGAGAACCTGCTCCGGCACGAGGACGGCGGCATCACTGTCGGCAAGGACCACATCGAAGCCGTGGCCCGCTGGAACCCGGCGGCCGAGCCGGACACCGAGATCGCCTTCATGCCGGCGCGCGTGGTCCTGCAGGACTTCACTGGCGTGCCCTGCGTGGTCGACCTGGCCGCGATGCGCGATGCGGTGGTCAAGCTCGGCGGCAAGCCGGAGCAGATCAACCCGCAGATTCCCTCCGAACTGGTCATCGACCACTCGGTGCAGGTCGATGTGTTCGGCAAGCCCGACGCGCTGGACCTCAACGGCAAGATCGAATTCCAGCGCAACCAGGAACGCTACGGCTTCCTGCGCTGGGGACAGAAGGCCTTCGACAACTTCAAGGTGGTGCCGCCCAACACCGGCATCGTCCATCAGGTGAACCTGGAGAACCTGGCCCGCGTGGTGATGACCGCGCAGAAGGATGGCAAGGACATTGCCTACCCCGACACCGTGTTCGGTACCGACAGCCATACCACCATGATCAACGGCATCGGCGTGCTCGGCTGGGGCGTGGGTGGCATCGAAGCCGAGGCCGCCATGCTCGGCCAGCCATCGTCGATGCTGATTCCGCAGGTCGTCGGCTTCAAGCTGACCGGCAAGCTGCCCGAAGGCGCCACCGCCACCGACCTGGTGCTGACCGTCACCCAGATGCTGCGCAAGCTGGGCGTGGTGGGCAAGTTCGTCGAGTTCTACGGTGACGGCCTGCAGCACCTGCCACTGGCCGACCGCGCCACCATCGGCAACATGGCCCCGGAATACGGCGCCACCTGCGGCATCTTCCCGATCGACGCCGAATCGCTGAACTACCTGCGCCTGTCCGGTCGCAGCGAAGAGCAGATCGATCTGGTCGAGGCCTACGCCAAGGCGCAGGGCCTTTGGCACGAACCGGGCAGCCCGCACGCCCAGTACAGCACCACGCTGGAACTGGACATGGGCACGGTGAAGCCGTCGCTGGCCGGCCCGAAGCGCCCGCAGGACCGCGTGCTGTTGGAAGACGTGCAGAAGAACTACCGCGAAGCGCTGGTCGGCATGACCGCCAACCGTGACAAGCGCAGCGAGGACGTTGCCACCTTCGTCAACGAAGGCGGCGGCGCCGCGGTCGGCAACGAGCAGCTGGCCAAGGGCTTCGCCGACATCGAGATCGAAGGCCGCAAGGTGCGGCTGAAGGATGGCGCAGTGGTCATCGCCGCCATCACCTCGTGCACCAACACCTCCAACCCGGCGGTGATGATCGGTGCCGGCCTGCTGGCCCGCAACGCGGCCGCCAAGGGCCTGAACCGTCAGCCGTGGGTCAAGACCTCGCTCGGCCCGGGCTCGCGCGTGGTCACCGACTACCTGGAAAAGGCCGGTGTGCTGAAGGAGCTGGAGAAGATCGGCTTCTACGTGGTCGGCTACGGCTGCACCACCTGCATCGGCAACTCCGGCCCGCTGCCGACCGAAGTCAGCGCCGGCATCGCCGCCGGTGATCTGGTGGTGACCTCGGTGCTGTCGGGCAACCGCAACTTCGAGGGCCGCGTGCACCCCGAAGTGAAGATGAACTACCTGGCCAGCCCGCCGCTGGTGGTGGCCTATGCCATTGCCGGCACCACCGACATTGACCTGACCACCCAGCCGCTCGGCACCGGCAGCGACGGCCAGCCGGTGTTCCTGCGCGACATCTGGCCGAGCAACAAGGAAATCGGCGACGTCATCGCCGCCACCATTGGCCCGGAGATGTTCAAGCAGAACTACGCCGATGTGTTCAAGGGCGATACCCGCTGGAACACCATCGCCTCGCCGGACGGCAACCTGTACGCGTGGAGCGACGCCTCCACCTACATCAAGAACCCGCCCTACTTCGATGGCATGACCATGCAGACCGGCAGCATCGACGACGTGCACGGCGCACGCGTGATGGGCCTGTTCGGCGACTCGATCACCACCGACCACATTTCCCCGGCCGGCAACATCAAGAAGGACTCGCCGGCGGGCCGCTTCCTGCAGGAGCGCGGCGTGCAGCCGGCCGACTTCAACAGCTACGGCAGCCGTCGCGGCAACGATGACGTGATGGTCCGCGGCACCTTCGCCAACATCCGCATCAAGAACCTGATGTTCGGTGGCGAGGAAGGTGGCAACACCCTGTACTACCCGGCTGGTGGTGGCCAGCCGGAAAAGCTGGCGATCTACGATGCGGCCATGAAGTACAAGGCCGACAAGGTGCCGCTGGTGGTGCTGGCCGGCAAGGAATACGGCACCGGCTCGTCGCGTGACTGGGCGGCCAAGGGCACCCTGCTGCTGGGGGTGAAGGCGGTCATCGCCGAGAGCTTCGAGCGCATCCACCGTTCCAACCTGGTCGGCATGGGCGTGCTGCCGCTGCAGTTCCGCAACGGCGAGAACGCGCAGAGCCTGGGCCTGGACGGTTCGGAGGTGATCGACATCACCGGCCTGCAGGACGGTGCCAGCAAGCGCGCCACGGTCACCGCCACCAGGGCCGATGGCACGAAGAAGACCTTTGAGGTCTCGGTGATGCTGCTGACCCCGAAGGAAGTCGAGTACTTCCGCCACGGCGGCCTGCTGCAGTACGTGCTGCGCCAGCTGGCCAGCAAGTAACGACAAAGGGCCGGATCCGCGCGGATCCGGCCCTTTGCGTTTGCGATGCCCTTGTAGAGCCGAGCCTGCGCTCGGCTGCTTCTGCGCCAACAGCAGCCGAGCATGGGCTCGGCTCTACAGAAGCGCTCAGCGGCGCGGCGCATCCGGGTCGGTGCGCAGGGCCTTCAACAGGCCCCACATGTAGAACGCCAGGGTGAACGAGAACGGCAGGCCGCACAGCACCACCGCGGTCTGCATCGCGCTGAAATTGCCAGCCAGCAGCAGGCCGACGCTGGCCACAGTGATGCCGGCGGCCCAGAACACGCGCAGCCAGATCGGCGCGTCATGGCCATCTTCCACGCCATCGTCAACGCGACGCGTGCACAGGTTGGCGATCATCAGCGTGCCCGAGTCGACCGGGGTCAGGAACAGCACGAAGCCGATCACCACCGCAGCACCGGCCACGTACGGCGCCGCAGGCAGGTATTCCAGCAGCTTGAACAAGGTCATCGCTGCATCGTGCTGGGCCACGTCACCCAGGATCGCCTGGCCATGGTTGAGCACCAGGTCAATGGCGGTGTTGCCGAAGATCGACAGCCAGGCCAGGGTGAAGCCGAGAGGGATCAGCAGCACGCCCAAGATCACTTCGCGGATGGTGCGGCCACGCGAGATGCGCGCCACGAAAAGGCCGACGAACGGCGCCCAGGCGATCCACCACGCCCAGTAGAACAGCGTCCACGACCCCATCCACTCACGGCCCTTGGGGTCGTTGAGGTACATGTCGAAGCTCTTGCGCACGAACGCGCCGAGGTAGTCGCCGGTGTTCTGGATCAGGCCGTCGAACAGGTGCAGGGTCGGGCCGGTGACCAGCACGAACAGCAGCAGGCCGCACAGCAGGCGCACGTTGAGGTTGGACAGCCAGGCAATGCCTTTTTCCACGCCAGCGACCACGCCGATGGTGGCCACGACCATCATCACCAGCACGATCGCCACCAGCACCTGCGGCGTATCCGGGATGTGGAACAGGTAGACCAGGCCGGACTGTACCACCAGCGCGCCGATGCCGAGGTTGGTCACCATCGAGATCAGCGTGGCCAGGATGCCGAAGCCATCGACCATGTCGCCGATGCGGCCATGAATGCGCTCACCGAAGACCGGGTACAACGCAGAGCGCAGCGCCAGCGGCAGGTCCCGGCGATAGGCGAAATAGCCCAGTGCCACGCCGACCAGCGCATACAGCGCCCAGCCATGCAGGCCCCAGTGCAGGAAGGTCAGCACCATCGCCTCGCGGCCGGCGGCCACGGTGCCGCCGGGCTGCCCGGGCGGATTGAGGAAATGATCCAGCGGCTCGTAGGCGCCGTAGTACAGCAGCGCGATGCCGATGCCGGCCGAGAACAGCATCGAGACCCAGGCAACGTAGCCAAAGGCCGGTGATTCCTCGTTGTGGCCCAGGCGGATGCGGCCGTACGGCGAGAACGCCAGCCACAGCACGAAGCCCAGGCACAGCACGATCAGCAGCATGTACCACCAGCCGAACGCGGCCGAGACCTCGGCCTGCGCCCATTGCAGCCAGTGCTCGCTGCCTTCGGGATAGAGCACGGTGAGCAGCCCGAGGATGCCGATCGACACCGAGGAGCTGAGGAAGACAAAACGGTTCAAGCGCAGGGGCGAACGCTTGGGATGAGCCAGGGAAGACATGGGGTCGTCTCATCAAGTCCGAGGGAGCACATGGGCGGGGCCGGACCGGTAAACCGGGCCCATGGCGTGGGGCGCGAGCGCATCCTAGGGTTTATTGATTGAACGTTCAATCAATAAAAAGCATAATGGCGGGCAGCCCGATCCTTCGGGTCGCAAACCGTGGAGAGACAATGCCGAAGAAAGGCGTGGAACCGGTACGGCGCGAACAGCTGATCCGGGCCACTTTCCAGACCATCGACGAGATCGGCATGGCCGATGCGACCGTCGCCACCATCGCGAAGAAGGCGGGGTTGTCCAGCGGCATCGTCGCCCACTACTTCGGCGACAAGGACGGCCTGCTCAATGCTGCAATGCGGCAGATCCTGCGCGAACTGAAGGACGCCGTCGCCCGCTACCGCGCAGACGCCAGCGACAGCCCGCGCGAGCAGCTGCGCGCCATCGTCGATGGCAACTTCGACGACAGCCAGATCAACGGCACCGCCATGCGCGTCTGGCTCACCTTCTGGGCCGCCAGCATGCACCAGCCGGAACTGGCCCGGCTGCAGCGCGCCAACGACCAGCGCCTGTTCTCGAACCTGTGCCACCAGTTCAACCGCCTGCTGCCCCACCCGCAGGCCCGCCTGGCCGCCCGCGGCCTGGCCGCGATGATCGATGGCCTGTGGCTGCGCGGCAGCCTGGTCGGCGGCCAGTTCAACGCCGAGAAGTCCCGGCGCATCGCTTACGGCTACATCGACTTCCAGTTGCAGGCTGTCGCGCTATAAGCGCTTCAGCACCCGCCCCCTTCCAAGGAGTACGCCCCATGACCACCCTGCCCGTCCAACAGCTCTACATCCACGGCCAGCGCGTCGATGCCACCAGCGGCAAGACCTTCAAGACCATCAACCCGGCCACCGGTGAGGTGATCGCTGAGGTGCAGGTCGCCAGCCAGGCCGACGTCGAGCGTGCCGTGCAGAGCGCAGCCGAAGGCCAGAAGGTGTGGGCCGCGATGACCGCCATGGAGCGCTCGCGCATCCTGCGCCGCGCCGTCGAGCTCCTGCGCGAGCGCAACGACGAACTGGCCCACCTGGAAACCCTGGACACCGGCAAGGCGCTGGCCGAGACCACCACCGTGGACATCGTCACCGGTGCCGACGTGGTCGAGTACTACGCGGGACTGGCTACCGCCATCGAAGGCATCCAGTTGCCGCTGCGCGAATCGAGCTTCTTCTACACCCGTCGTGAGCCGCTGGGCGTGGTCGCCGGCATCGGTGCCTGGAACTACCCGATCCAGATCGCCATGTGGAAGTCGGCACCGGCGCTGGCCGCGGGCAACGCGATGGTGTTCAAGCCGTCGGAAGTGACCCCGCTGACCGCGATCCGGCTGGCCGAGATCTACACCGAAGCCGGCGTGCCGGCCGGCGTGTTCAACGTGGTGCAGGGCCCGGGCCGCGAGATCGGCCAGTGGCTGACCGAGCACCCGGTGATCGAGAAGATCTCCTTCACCGGCGGCGTCGCCACCGGCAAGAAGGTCATGGCCAGCGCCGCGTCCTCGTCGCTGAAGGAAGTGACCATGGAACTGGGCGGCAAGTCGCCGCTGGTGATCTGCGATGACGCCGACCTCGACCGCGCCGCCGACATCGCGGTGATGGCCAACTTCTTCAGCTCCGGCCAGGTCTGCACCAACGGCACCCGCGTGTTCGTGCCGCGCAGCATGCTGGCCGCATTCGAGGCGGCCGTCGTCGAGCGCGTCAAGCGCATCCGCATCGGCGACCCGATGGCTGCCGAGACCAACTTCGGCCCGCTGACCAGCTTCCCGCACATGGAAAACGTGCTGCGCTACATCGAAAGCGGCAAGGCCGAAGGCGCCCGCCTGCTGACCGGCGGCGGCCGCGCCACCGAAGGCGCGCTGGCCAATGGCGCCTACGTGCTGCCGACCGTGTTCTCCGACTGCCGCGATGACATGACCATCGTCAAGGAAGAGATCTTCGGGCCGGTGATGAGCATCCTCGCCTATGACGACGAAGACGAAGTGGTGCGTCGCGCCAACGACACCACCTTCGGCCTCGCCGCCGGCGTGGTCAGCAAGGACATCAGCCGCGCCCACCGCATCATCCATCGCCTGGAAGCCGGCATCTGCTGGATCAACACCTGGGGTGAATCGCCGGCCGAAATGCCGGTCGGTGGCTACAAGGAATCCGGCGTCGGCCGCGAGAACGGTATCTCCACCCTCGGCCACTACACCCGCATCAAGTCGGTGCAGGTCGAGCTGGGCGACTACGCCAGCGTGTTCTGACCGGCGCGCCCCGAGCACGCCCCATCGTCCGGCCGCCGCGCCGATCCGACATTCCGCCGGGACGCCTGCATGCAGCGCGCCCCGGCCTGCAGGAGACACCCATGAGCACCCATAACGAGTACGACTACATCATCATCGGCGCCGGTTCAGCCGGCAACGTGCTGGCGACCCGCCTCACCGAAGATGCCGATGTCAGCGTGCTGCTGCTGGAAGCCGGTGGCCCGGACTACCGGCTCGACTTCCGTACCCAGATGCCGGCGGCGCTGGCCTTCCCGCTGCAGGGCAAGCGCTACAACTGGGCGTACAAGACCGATCCGGAGCCCTTCATGAACAACCGGCGCATGGACTGCGGCCGCGGCAAGGGCCTGGGTGGCTCGTCGCTGATCAACGGCATGTGCTACATCCGCGGCAACGCGATGGACTACGACAACTGGGCCAGCATGCCGGGCCTGGAAGACTGGACCTACCTGGACTGCCTGCCCTACTTCCGCAAGGCCGAAACCCGCGACATCGGCCCCAACGACTACCACGGCGGTGACGGCCCGCTGCGCGTGACCACGCCCAAGGCCGGCAACAACGAACTGTTCGCTGCGATGGTCGAGGCCGGCGTGCAGGCCGGCTACCCGCGCACCGACGACCTCAACGGCTACCAGCAGGAAGGCTTCGGCCCGATGGACCGCACGGTGACCCCGAAGGGCCGTCGTTCCAGCACCGCCCGCGGCTACCTGGACCTGGCCAAGCCACGCCCGAACCTGACCATCGTCACCCACGCGCTGACCGACCGCATCCTGTTCTCGGGCAAGCGCGCGGTGGGCGTGCAGTGGCTGCACCACGACCAGCCGCAGCGTGCCACCGCCCGCCGCGAGGTGCTGCTGTGCGGCGGCGCCATCGCCTCGCCGCAGATCCTGCAGCGCTCCGGTGTCGGCCCGGCCGACCTGCTGCGCAGCCTCGACATCGACCTGGTGCACCACCTGCCGGGCGTCGGCGCCAACCTGCAGGATCACCTGGAGATGTACCTGCAGTACGAATGCAAGAAGCCGGTGTCGCTGGCGCCGGCGCTGAAGCTGTACAACCAGCCGGCGATCGGTGCCGAGTGGCTGTTCCTGGGCACCGGCATCGGCGCCAGCAACCAGTTCGAGGCCGGCGGCTTCATCCGCAGCGACGCCGAGTTCGACTGGCCGAACCTGCAGTACCACTTCCTGCCGGTGGCGATCAACTACAACGGCTCCAACCCGATCAAGGCGCACAGCTTCCAGATGCACGTCGGCTCGATGCGCTCGCCCAGCCGTGGCCGCATCCATGTGCGCTCGAAGGACCCGCGCGAACATCCGAGCATCCTGTTCAACTACATGTCGCACGAGCAGGACTGGCGCGAATTCCGCGCGGCGATCCGCATCACCCGCGAGATCTTCGCGCAGCCGGCGCTGGCCCCGTACAGCGGCCGCGAGATCTCGCCGGGCAGTGCACTGCAGACCGATGCACAGATCGATGCGTTCGTGCGCGAGCATGCCGAGACCGCCTATCACCCGTCGTGCTCGAACAAGATGGGCCATGCCGACGACCCGATGGCGGTGGTCGATGGCCAGGGTCGCGTGCACGGCCTGGAAGGCCTGCGCATCGTCGATGCGTCGATCATGCCGCAGGTGGTGACCGGCAACCTCAACGCGCCGACCATCATGATGGCCGAGAAGCTGGCCGATGTGATCCGTGGCCGCACCCCGCTGGCCCGCAGCACCGCGCCGTACTACAAGGCCAACGGCGCACCGGTGCGCAAGCAGGGCTGACGCAAGCGGCCCGCCTGTGGGGCGCGGTAGTGCCGGCCGCTGGCCGGCATCCGCCGGATCGCCTGTCCAGCGCAGATGCCGGCCGGCGGCCGGCACGACCCAGCAAAGAGGCCCTTCGGGGCCTCTTCGCGTTTTCCCTACGGCGGGGTATGCTGCAATGACCGGCCGTTGTCGATACGCTCAGGGCCGGAACCTAATACATCACGATTCCTGGAGGGGGAATATGAGTCTGGATCGTCCCTGGCTGCAGAGCTATCCGAAAGGTGTTCCCGCCGAGATCGACGTCAACGAGTTCCATTCGGTAGCTTCGGTCTTCGACGCTTCCGTCGCGAAATTCCGCGACCGTCCCGCCTACTCCAGCTTCGGCAAGGTCCTCACCTATGGCGAGACCGACGCGCTGGTCAATCAGTTCGCGGCCTACCTGCTGGGAGAGCTCAAGCTCAAGAAGGGTGACCGCGTCGCCCTGATGATGCCCAACTGCCTGCAGTACCCGGTGGCCACCTTCGGCGTGCTGCGCGCCGGCCTGACCGTGGTCAATGTCAATCCGTTGTACACCGCGCGCGAGCTCAAGCACCAGCTGATCGATGCCGGCGTGACCGCACTGGTGGTGGTCGACAACTTCGGCGACACCGTCGAGCAGGTCATCGCCGATACGCCGGTCAAGCACGTGATCACCACCGGCCTGGGCGACCTGCTTGGCGCCAAGGGCGTGATCGTCAACTTCGTGCTGAAGTACATCAAGAAGATGGTGCCCAACTACCATCTCAAGGGCGCGGTGCGCTTCCGCCAGGCGCTGAAGATCGGCAGCCGCCACAGCCTGCCCCAGGTCGAGATCGACCACGACGACATTGCGTTCCTGCAGTACACCGGCGGCACCACCGGCGTGGCCAAGGGCGCGATGCTGACCAACCGCAACCTGATCGCCAACATGCAGCAGGCCTCGGCCTGGATCAGTGCGTCGGGCATCGAGATGGGCAAGGAGTGGATCATCACCGCCCTGCCGCTGTACCACATCTTCGCACTGACCGCGAACGGGCTGGTCTTCATGAAGTTCGGTGGCTGCAACCACCTGATCACCAATCCGCGTGACATGAAGGGCTTCGTCAAGGAGCTCAAGTCGGTGCGCTTCACCGCCATCACCGGCGTCAACACGCTGTTCAATGGCCTGCTCAACACCCCCGGCTTCGACACCGTCGACTTTTCCTCGCTGAAGGTCACCCTGGGCGGCGGCATGGCGGTGCAACGCGCCGTGGCCGAGCGTTGGAAGAAGGTCACCGGGGTGACCCTGGTGGAGGCGTATGGCCTGACCGAGACCTCGCCGGCGGCCTGCATCAACCCGCTCACCCTGACCGAATACAACGGCTCGATCGGCTTGCCGATCCCGTCCACCGATGCCTGCATCAAGGACGACAACAGCGCCATCCTGCCGCTGGGCGAGGTCGGCGAGCTCTGCATCAAGGGCCCGCAGGTGATGAAGGGCTACTGGCAGCGCCCGGAGGAAACCGCCAAGGCGATCGATGCCGACGGCTGGTTGCATACCGGCGACATGGCGAAGATGGACGAACACGGCTTCTTCTACATCGTCGACCGCAAGAAGGACATGATCCTGGTGTCCGGCTTCAACGTGTACCCGAATGAAGTCGAGGACGTGATCGCGATGATGCCGGGCGTGCTGGAAGTGGCCGCGGTCGGCGTCCCGGACGACAAGTCCGGCGAGGTGGTGAAGGTGGTCATCGTGAAGAAGGATCCGAACCTGACCGCCGAAATGGTCAAGGAGCATGCCCGGGCCAACCTGACCGGCTACAAGCACCCCAAAATCGTTGAATTCCGAAAGGAGCTGCCGAAGACCAATGTCGGCAAGATCCTCCGTCGCGAACTCCGCGATACGCCCGCCCAGTAAGGGTTTGCGGCAATTTGAACGATGCAGGGCCCGGGGCGGAAACGTCCCGGGCCCTTTCGCATGCGACGCCCCTGGGGCGGTGTAGCATCGCCGCGTGTGTGGACCGTTCGGCCCGCCGGCCACCCACCTGACACTGCGGGCCGCATGCCGAGGACCCTTCCATGAGTACCATCGAAAAGCTGCCTTCAAGCGGCTCACCGTTCGCCACCATCCGTACCGAAGACAGCGCCGACGGCGCTGCCCACTGGCTGTTCATGCACGCCGACGCCGCCACCGGGATCCGCCCCTGCTGCCGCAAGGACATGCTTGACGAAATGTGGAGCTACATGGCGGCCATCACCCGCAGCCCTGCCGAACGCCACAGCGGAACATTGCGGCATTTCGTGCTGGCCTCCGATGCCGTCGCCTACAACCTGGGCGGCGACCTGGACCTGTTCACCCGCCTGATCCGTGAAGGCAACCGCGACCTCCTGCTGAACTACGCCCAGCGCTGCGTGGAGGGCGTGCACCACCTGCACACCGGGTTCGGCGGCGACGTCCGTTCGATCGCGCTGATCCAGGGTGACGCCCTCGGCGGCGGCCTGGAAATGGCCCTGGCCTGCCACACCATCGTCGCCGAGGAAGGCAGCGGACTGGGCCTGCCGGAGGTGCTGTTCGGCCTGTTCCCGGGCATGGGTGCGTACTCCTTCCTGTGCCGGCGCGTGTCCCCCCACCTGGCCGAGAAGATCATCCTCGACGGCCGGGTCTACAGCGCCGAGGAGATGCACGCGATGGGCGTGGTCGACGTGCTGGTGAAGAAGGGCGAAGGCCGGGCGGCGGTGGAAGAACTGATCCGCCAGCAGCAGCGCACGCCGCAGTCCTATCTGGCGATGAACGCCGCACGCGCCATCGCCCAGCCGGTCAGCTACGACGAACTGCTGGAGATCACCAAGGTATGGGTCGATTCCGCCCTCGCACTCGGCGACCGTTCGCTGCGTACCATGGACCGCCTGATCAAGGCCCAGACCCGTCGCGCCAGTCTCGACGCGGCCTGATTCATCCCTCCCCCAGGATGGGTTCAAGCCCGGTTGGCCACCGGGCTTTTTTTATGCACCCTGCCGTGGTTCAACGCGCCTCGCCATCGTCGGCAGCGCCGCGCAGCCGGCGTTCGGCCCGTGCCTCCAGCGCGCGCCGGCCTTCCTTGATCGCCTCCTGCAGGATGCCCAGGCGCTGGCGCCATTCGGTCTTCAGCTGCCAGTCGGCCATCCGCATCAGCTCGCCGGCACGGTTGGACGCGCGCATCAGGCCGAGGTTGCTGGCCACGCCCTTGATCGCGTGGGACTGTTCGCGGAACACATCCCACTGCGTGGCCTCACCGGCCTGCTCGGCCTTGCCCATGCAGCCCGCCACGTCCTCCAGGCATTGGCGGATGAACTCACGTTCGAAGCCCTCGCCCATGCCCAGCGAGGCCAGCTCGTCCAGCACGCTGCTGTCGAGCACCCCGTCCTGCAGCGCCATCGGTCGCACCACCGGTGCGGCCATGGTCTTCAGCTGGGCGTTGCTGGCGATCTCGGCCAGGGTATCGAGCAGGCGCACCGCCACCACGGGCTTGGCCAGGAACGCATGCGCCCCAGCCTGGGTACAGCGCTGGATCGCCTCGGGCGTGACATCGGCGCTGAGCACCAGCACCGGCGTGCGCGGACCGCCGCCGGCCTGCATCACCCGCAACTCCTTCAGCATGTCCAGCCCGCTCATGCCCGGCATGTGCAGGTCGACAATGACCGCGTCGAATTCACTGTCGGCCAGCGCATCCAGCACCGCCTCACCGCCATCCACGCACAGCACGCGATGCCCGGCCTTCTGCAGCAGGCGCTGCAGGACCATGCGGTTGGCCTCGTGGTCGTCGGCCACCAGGATCTGCATGCTGCGCACGCGGGCGCGATGGCGCAGGAACGGGTCGGCAAATGCGATCACGTTGCCGCCCGGCCCCACGTCGTCGTCGCCGGTCAGGCTCGGCACCGCACCCGGCACCTGCGGCTGCGGCGGCGCGAACGGCAGCTCGACCCAGAAGTGGCTGCCGCGCGGCGGGTTTTCCAGATAGCCGATGTCACCGTCCATCGCCTCGACCAGGCCCTTGGCGATGGTTGTGCCCAGCCCGGTGCCCTCGTGGCGTCGCGCCATGCTGACGTCAGCCTGCTCGAAGGCATCGAACAGCCGCGCACGCATGGCCGGGGCCACGCCGATGCCGGTGTCGAGGATGTCGAAGCGCAGCCGCACCGCGCCACTGGTATCGGCCTGCACCACGCTGACACGGATTTCGACCCGGCCGTGATCGGTGAACTTGACCGCGTTGCCGGCCAGGTTCAGCAGGATCTGCCGCAGGTGCCCGACGTCTCCGCGCACGCGTGGCGGCACACCATCGGCGACCTTCACCCGGTAATCCAGGCGCTTGGCCTTGGCCTGCGGCAACAGGATCAGCCCGATTGCCTGGATCACGTCGGCCACGGCGAAGTCTTCGGCCACCACGCGCAGCTTGCCGGCCTCGATGGCCGAGATGTCCAGCACTTCCTCCACCAGCGCCAGCAGGCTGCGCGACGACGCCTGGATGGTGTTGAGGCACTCGCGCTGCTCATCGTCCAGGCGCGTGGTCGCCAGCACTTCGGTCATGCCGTTGAGGCCGTTCAACGGCGTGCGGAACTCGTGGCTCATGTTGGCCAGGAAACGGCTCTTGGCCTCGCTGGCACGGCGCGCCTCGGCCATCGCTTCGGTCAGCTGCCGCAGCAGCGTCGAGAAGTACAGCGGCACCGCCGCCAGGCCGAGCCAGAGGCCGATGGCCAGACGGAAATTCTGTTGCCAGTAAGGCGTCAGCAGCACCGTGCAACCGAAGCTCACCATCGCCATCGCCACCGCCACGTACAGGTAGTGGTTGCCGAAGCGCATGCCATTGCCGACCGTCACCCACATCACCACGATGTAGACCCAGGCCAGGGGCTCGCCCATCTGCACCATGCCGGCAGCGATCAGGCCATAGTCGGCGAGCATGCCCAGCACGCGGCGGGGATCGGAACGCGCCGGCCGCCACAGCAGCCAGCCGAACAACAGCAGCGACAGGCTCAGGCCGGTCAATACGATCGCCAGCACGCCCACGTACTGCGTGTGCGGCAGGTCGTGGCGCGGCGCCGGCAAGAGCACGTAGACCAGGATCAGGCTGATCAGGACAATACGGACGATCTGCTGGCCGTGTTCGCTGTCCTGGCGCTGGGACAGGCGCAGCCGCAGCTGCGACAACAGCCGTTTCACGCGCCAAGCCCCGGGCGCGCGGACGCCATCGAATGCTCGGCGCAGATCTGGTCCAGCTGTTCGCGGCCGCGCAGCAGCGCGTCCACGCATCGGGGATCGAACAGCCGGCCACGCTGGGCGTAGAGATAAGCCAGGGTGGCTTCCATGGTCCATGCTTCCTTGTACGGACGGGGCGAAATCAGGGCGTCGAAGACATCGGCGACAGCCACGATGCGCGCTTCCAGCGGAATCGCATCGCCGACCAGCCCATCAGGATAGCCGCTGCCGTCGTAGCGCTCATGATGACGCAGTGCGATCAACGCGCCAACCTGGATGAAACGATTCTGGCTGCCGCTCAGCAGTTCATGGCCAATCCGCGGGTGCCGGCGCATGATCGCCAGCTCCTCCTCGTTGAGCTTGCCCTGCTTGAGCAGCACCGCATCGGGAATGGCGATCTTGCCCATGTCATGCAGCGGTGCAGCCATTTCGATCAGGCGCACCTCCTCCTCGGGCAGCCCGAGCTGTTCGGCAATCAGGCCGGCCACGCGTGCCATGCGCTCCAGGTAGGCGCTGGTGCCGGCATCACGGAACTCGATCGCGCGCGCCAGCCGCGACAGCGTTTCGCGCTCCCGCTCTTCGACCTCATGCATGCTGGCCAGCAGGCGCTGCTCCAGCGACAGCGCCCGTTGCTTCACGTTCTCGGTCTGCTGGCGCAGCTGCAGCAGGTTGTAGCAGCGAGCACGCAGTTCGCGCGGGCGGATCGGCTTGACCAGGAAGTCGATGACGCCGGCTTCCAGTGCCGCCTGGCGGATCGGCTCGTCACCGACCACGGTGATCAGGATCACCGGAATGTCGCGGTGCTTGGGCAGGCGACGGAAACGACGGGCGAATTCCAGCCCGTCCATCTCCGGCATGCGGTAATCGAGCAGCAACAGGTCGACCGGATGGGCTTCGCACCAGGCCAATGCGGTCAGCGGATCGCCGAAGTCATACACGCTCAGTTCCGGCGCGATGTCTTCGATGACGTGACGCAGCATCGTCCGGGCGGAAGTCTGGTCATCAACGATGACGATATTCAACGCGTACTCTGCCTGGTTTTTCGACCACGCTGGATCATCAGCAGGCGAGGATACTCTGCCGCTGCGAACGCTCGCACCCTGCATCGGCCTGACTCCCGTGTCATGCGTCCCGATTCATGATCGTCATCACAATGTGAAGCGGACTCCCCACACCGTGCCCTCCCCTGACGCCGATCAAGCCATAACAGGCGTCAAGGTAGTGCAATTACGATACGCCGAGTGCGGGACGCGTCAATCGCGCCGTCTCGTTTCGGGACGGCGCGCACAATCGGGAGTCAAAAACGCGACTTACTGCTCCGGACGCATGTACGGGAACAGCAGCACATCGCGGATCGAGCTGCTGCCGGTCAGCAGCATCACCAGACGATCGACGCCGATGCCGAGGCCGCCGGTCGGGGCCATGCCGTACTCCAGCGCACGGATGTAGTCGGCGTCGTAGTGCATGGCCTCATCGTCGCCACCTTCCTTCGCGGCCACCTGGGCCTGGAAGCGCTGGGCCTGATCTTCCGGGTCGTTCAACTCGGAGAAGCCATTGGCCAGCTCCTTGCCGTTGACGAACAGCTCGAAGCGGTCGGTGTAGCCCGGATCATTGTCGTTGGCACGGGCCAGCGGCGAGACTTCCACCGGATGGTCGGTGATGAAGGTCGGCTGGATCAGGGTGTGCTCGACGGTGGCCTCGAAGATCTCAAGCAGCAGCTTGCCCCAGCCGTAGGACGGCTTGACGCGGATGTTCAAACGCTCGCAATGGCGCAGCAGCGCGTCACGGTCGGTGCAGTCGGCAACCGAGATTTCCGGGTTGTGGTGGCGCACGGCTTCGTCCATGCGCCAGCGGCGGAACGCCGGGCCCAGGTCGATCTTCGCGCCGTCCCACTCGACCTCGGTGCTGCCGTTGACCGTCCTGGCCACGTCACGGATCACGCCTTCGGTCAGGTCCATGATCTCGTTGTACGTGGCATAGGCCTCGTACAGCTCCATCATGGTGAATTCCGGATTGTGGCGGGTGCTGACGCCTTCGTTGCGGAAGTTGCGGTTGATCTCGTACACGCGCTCCAGGCCGCCCACGGTCAGTCGCTTGAGGTACAGCTCCGGCGCCACGCGCAGGTACAGGTCCAGGTCCAGCGCGTTGTGGTGGGTGGTGAACGGCTTGGCCGCCGCGCCGCCGGGGATGTAATGCATCATCGGCGTCTCGACTTCCAGGAAGTCGCGGTTGTCCAGCCACGCACGCATGGCGCGGATGAT
Organism: Stenotrophomonas sp. DDT-1; assembly: GCF_001580555.1. Classification (NCBI taxonomy): domain Bacteria; kingdom Pseudomonadati; phylum Pseudomonadota; class Gammaproteobacteria; order Lysobacterales; family Lysobacteraceae; genus Stenotrophomonas; species Stenotrophomonas sp. DDT-1. The sequence goes on along the minus strand of NZ_LEKR01000016.1, from coordinate 56,201 downwards.
CTTCGAGCGCTTGATGAAGACCGCGCGCGATTCCGGGGTCACGATCAGATCGACGTAACGCTGGCGGTAGCGCTGCTCGACGTCGGCCAGGCCGTGCCACTTGTCCGGCAACGGACGCAGCGACTTGGTCAGCAGGCGGATCGACTCGGCCTTGACCGACAGCTCGCCGGTCCTGGTCCGGGTCAGGCCGCCTTCGACGGCGATGATGTCGCCCACGTCCCAGCCCTTGAACGCGGTGTAGGCGTCGCCCAGCACGGCCCCCTGCAGGAACAGCTGGATGCGGCCGGACTCGTCCTGGATCTGCGCGAAGCTCGCCTTGCCCATGATGCGCTTGGCCATCAGGCGGCCGGCCATCTTCACCTGGCGGCCGTTGCCTTCCAGCGCCTCGGCGGTCCACTGTTCGGCATCGGCGAATTCGTCCTGCAGGCGGCCGGCGAAGTCCTCACGACGGAAATCGTTCGGGTACGCGATGCCCTGCCCACGCAGCGCTTTGAGTTTCTCACGGCGCTCGGCGATCAACTTGTTCTCGTCGACGGGGGGGGTATCGGTAGCTTCGCTCATGGATCTGCGGGAATCGTGTAGTGAGGGGGATCTTGCGCCCGGCGCGGCCGGCTCCACAGCATACCAAAACCGCCCTGCCCCGGCCTGGAGAGGGGTCAGATCCCTTTGCGCAGCAAAGGGATCTGACCCCATCAGCGGATCGGCGCCTACGCGTTCCCGGGGAACGCCTGCCGCAGCTCGTCCACCAGCACCCGCTGGTTCTCCGAGTAATCGACCGGTACCGACACCAGGTGCACCCCGCCCTCGTTGAACGCCGCCTGCAGGGTCGGGATGAACTGCTCGATGGCGGTCACCTCATGCCCCTTGCAGCCATAGGCCTCGGCGTACTTCACGAAATCCGGGTTGCTGAAGGTCATGCCGTAGTCGGTGAAGCCATCCACCGCCTGCTTCCAGCGGATCATGCCGTAGGCGCCGTCGTTGAGGATCAGCACCACCAGGTTGAGCCCCAGCCGGCGCGCTGTCTCCAGCTCCTGGCTGTTCATCATGAAACCACCATCGCCACACACCGCCAGCACCCGCCGCTGTGGATACAGGATCGAGGCCATGATCGCCGATGGCAGGCCCGCGCCCATGGTCGCCAGCGCGTTGTCCAGCAGCAATGTGTTGGCGACCTGGGTACGGTAGTTGCGAGCGAACCAGATCTTGTACATGCCGTTGTCCAGCGCCACGATGCCGTCCGGCGGCATCACCTGGCGCACGTCGTGCACCAGCCGCTGCGGGGTGAAACGGGCCTCCTCGGCACGGTCGGCCAGATGCTCGAGGATGGTCGCGCGCAGCGGCAGCAGCGCGGCGGCATTCGGCACCGCGCCTTCGATGCGGTCGGCCAGCTGGGTCAGCGAACGGCCGATGTCGCCGATCACCTCCACCTGCGGGAAGTACACCTGTTCCACCGCCGCCTGCGAGTAGCCGATATGGATCACGGTCGGCCCGCCCGGGCGCATCACGAACGGCGGCTTCTCGGTGACCTCGTGGCCGATGGTCACGATCACGTCGGCCTGGTCGATCGCCATGTGCACGTAATCACGCTCGGTCAGCGCTGCGGTACCCATGTACAGGCCCGAGCCGCCGGCCACCGCGCCCTTGCCCATCTGCGTGGTGAAGAACGGAATGCCGGCGCGCAGCACGAACGCCGACAGCGCCTCGCTGGACTGCGGCCGCGACGCCGCCGAAGCGATCATCAGCAACGGTCGCTTGGCACTGCGGATGGTCTCTGCCGCCCGATCCAACGCTTCCGGGCTGGCGATGGGACGATCCACCGCGTGCGGCGGCACCAGCGCCACGCCCTCCACCTCATCGGCCGCGATGTCTTCGGGCAGCTCCAGCAGCACTGGGCCCGGGCGCTCTTCCTGGGCGACACGGAACGCCTCGCGGACGATGGTCGGGATCGTGCGCGCCGAGACGATCTGCCGTGCCTGCTTGGTCAGCGGCTTCATCGTGCCGACGATGTCGACGATCTGGAAGCGCGCCTGCTTGCTGGCGACGATGCCCTTCTGGCCAGTGATCATGATCACCGGCCACGCACCGAGCAGCGCATAGGCGGCGCCGGTGGTGAAGTTGAGCGCGCCCGGACCGAGCGTGGCCAGGCACACGCCGGGCTTGCCGGTCAGGCGGCCATAGGTGGCGGCCATGAACACCGCTGCCTGCTCGTGGCGGGTGATGACCAGCTCGATGCTGGAATGACGAAGCGACTCGACCACGTCGAGGTTTTCCTCGCCGGGGATACCGAAAATGCGCTCGACGCCTTCGTTCTCAAGTGCGGCGACAAGCAGATCTGAACCCTTGGACATTGGAATGCCGTCCTTTTCGCTGGACTGATGGTGGATCGTTGCAGGAAGGAGGGAAGCTGCGCGTCAACGCTTGTCGAACCACACCGTCTGCGCGTTGACGAATTCGCGGATGCCGAAGTGCGAGAGCTCACGACCGAAGCCACTCTTTTTCACGCCGCCGATCGGCACGCGCGGGTCTGAAGCGGAGAAGCCGTTGACGAACACGCCGCCGGTCTGCAGCCGGCGCGCCAGCTGCATGGCCCGCGCGCGGTCGCCGGTCCACAGGTTGCCGCTCAGGCCGAATTCGCTCTGGTTGGCCAGTTCCACCGCATGGTCGGCGTCGCGGGCGCGACTGATCGAGGCCACCGGCCCGAAGGTCTCGGTATCGAAGGCCTGCATGCCCGGCTCCACGTCCGCCAACACGGTGGGCGCATAGAACGCGCCCGGGCGATCGAGCTGATGGCCACCGACGAGCAGCATCGCGCCTGCCTCCACCGAGGCGCGCACCTGCGCGTCCAACTGTTCCAGCAGGTCCTGGCGTGCCATCGGCCCGATGCGGTTGCCTGCCTCGCGGCCATCGCCGATGGTCAGTGCCTGCACCTTCTCGCAGAACTGCGCCACGAAACGGTCGTAGACCGCGTCTTCGACGATGATGCGCTTTCCGGCGATGCAGACCTGCCCGGTGTTCTGGAAGCGCGAGGCTACCGCCGCATCAACGGCGGCGTCCAGATCGGCGTCGGCCAGTACGATGAACGGATCCGAGCCCCCCAGCTCCAGCACCACCTTCTTCAGCGCCTGCCCGGCCTGGGCGGCGATGCTGCGGCCTGCGGCCACGCTGCCGGTCAGGGTCACTGCAGCGATGCGATCATCGGCGATCGCGCGGCTGGTGCCCTCGCGGCTGATGTTGGCGGCGATGAAGGTGCCTTCCGGCAGGCCGGCATCGCGCCAGGCCGCGTCGAGCAGCTGCGCGGTACCGACGATGTTCTCGGCCGGCTTCAGCAGGAAACCGTTGCCGCCCATCAGGATCGGCACCGCCGCACGCATCACCTGCCAGTACGGGAAGTTCCACGGCATGATGCCCAGCACCACGCCCAGCGGCAGGTAGGACACGTAGGCCTTGTCGTCGGGCACCTGGGTCGGTTCGTCGCGCAGGAACTGCGCGCCATGGTCGGCGTACCAGTCGCACAGCACGGCACACTTCTCGATCTCGGCCAGCGATTCGGCCTGTACCTTGCCCATCTCGGCGGTAGCCAGCGCGGCCAGCTTTTCGCGGTCACGCCGCAGTACGGCGGCCATCGCACGCAGTACGTCTGCGCGCTGTTCGAGGCTCTTGACGCTCCAGGCCGCAAAGCCGACCTGGCCGCGATCGAGGATTGTTTCCAGCTCGGCATCGGTGGCGAAGGGATGGCTGGCGATCTGCTGGCCGGTGGCCGGATCGCGGGAAATGGCGGTGGTGGGGGCAGCGGACATGCAGGGCTCCTGTTGTCTCGGCAACGGGCAGCGGCCCGTCTTCTGCCCAGAAATGTGGACCCGATTGGCGGAGGCAACAAGGCGTCTGCTTATCCTGTGACCTGCACTTACCTGTGTGAATGGGGTTATCGGCAGGGCTGCGCCCTGCACCCGCAGAGGCTTCAAGCCAAGCCAAGCCAAGGCAACGGCAACGGCAACGGCAGAAGCTGGCATTCCGTGGGTTGGCGGGGCGGGTCCGGTTGAGGGGGACGCTGCAAGTACCCCTCCGGGGCCCGGCCCAGCCGCTGGCGGCTGTGCGTTCGGGCGCTTGCGAAGCAGTGCTTCGCAAGCAAAGCGCCCTTACCCATGTAAGCTCGGTCGCCGCTTGCTCGTGTGCGCTGTCCTGCGCACACGAGCAAGCGGCTGCCAAGCCTACACGGACGTACTTGCGGCGTCCCCGCACTCCGACACCGCCCCGCCAAACCACGGAACCTAGCTCTGGCTCTGGCTCTGGCTCTGGCTTTGGCCGTTGCATTGAGCAGGTGCAGGGCTGCAAGCCCTGCCGATCAACCTACTTCCGCGGCAGGTAGGTCACCAGGGAAAGGTCGTGCCGGCTCTCCGGCACCAGCGCCACGTACTGCAGGTCCAGCAACCCCCGCGTGGGATGGTTGAGCTTCTTCGCACCTTCATCGAACCGACGCACGTCGTGCTCCGGCCACCACTGGCGAAACTCTTCGCTGTGCGCGGCGATGTCTTCCACCAGCGCCAGGAACGGGGCCTTGTCCGGGGCCTGCGCCATCGCCGCGCGGAAGCCCGCCAGCAGCCCGCGGGTCATTTCTTCCCAGTTGAGGATCAGCGTGCGATACGGCGGGTACAGGAACATCAGCCGCAGCGTGTTGCGCTCATGCGGCGCCAGCTGGCTGTAGTCCACGAAAAGATCGGCGATGGCCGGGTTCCAGGCCAGGATGTCGAAGCGGGTATTGCGTACGTAGGCCGGGATCGGCTGCATCGCCTCCACCAGCTGGCGCAGGCCATCGGTCACGCTCTCGTCCGGCGATTCCAGAGGCACGCCGTAGCCGGACAGCGCGAACGCGTAGGCGCGCTCGTCGTCGCTCATGCGCAGCACCTGCGCCAGGCGCTCCAGCACTTCGGGCGAGGCGCGCACTTCACGGCCCTGCTCGATCCAGGTGTACCAGCTGACGCTGACCCCGATCGCCAGCGCGACTTCCTCGCGCTTCAGGCCCGGGGTGCGCCGGCGCCCGGCCGGGAGGCCGAGCGTGGCGGGGTCGACACGGGCGCGGCAGGCCTTGAGGAAGCCACCGAGTTCCTTGCGTTCACTTTCGCTGCGCATCATCGGCCCGTCCTACCCCTTGTAGCGTCGAGCCATGCTCGACGCGTCTGCTACTGCGCCAACAGCAGCCGAGCATGGGCTCGGCTCTACCGGAAGCGTGATCAGCCACCCTCGGCGTTGCGCACGAGGGTGAGGAAATCCGCGCAGGCGCGTCGATCAGGCATCGGCGCGCTTGGAGCCCACGGCCAAACCGGCCTTCAGGCTGGCCTCGACGAACTCGTCCAGGTCGCCGTCCAGCACCTTCTGCGTATCTGAACGCTCGATGCCGGTACGCAGGTCCTTGATACGGCTCTGGTCGAGCACGTAGTTGCGGATCTGGCTGCCCCAGCCAATGTCGGACTTGGTGGCTTCCACCGCGTCCTTCTCGGCGTTGCGCTTCTGGATCTCCAGCTCGTACAGCTTGGCGGCCAGCATCTTCATCGCGTTGTCGCGGTTCTGGTGCTGGCTGCGGCCGGTCTGGCAGGCCACAACGATGTTGGTCGGGATGTGGGTGATACGCACCGCCGACTCGGTCTTGTTCACGTGCTGACCACCGGCACCGGACGAACGGTACACGTCGGTACGCAGGTCGGCCGGGTTGATGGTGATGTCGATGTTGTCATCGATTTCCGGCGACACGAACACCGAGGTGAAGCTGGTGTGGCGGCGGTTGTCCGAGTCGAACGGCGACTTGCGCACCAGGCGGTGCACGCCGGTCTCGGTCTTCAGCCAGCCGTAGGCGTAATCGCCTTCCACGCGCAGCGTGGCCGACTTGATGCCGGCGACGTCGCCACCGGAGACTTCCATCAGTTCGGTCTTCCAGCCGCGCGACTCGCACCAGCGCAGGTACATGCGCAGCAGGATCTCGGCCCAGTCCTGGGCTTCGGTGCCACCGGCACCGGCCTGGATGTCGACGAACGCGGCCGCATTGTCCATCTCGCCGGAGAACATGCGCTGGAACTCCAGCTTCTCCACGTGCGCCTGGTGCTTGTCGAGGTCGGCGACCACCGCCAGTGCGGTCTCCTCGTCCTGCTCGGACTCGGCCAGCTCCAGCAGTTCAGTGGCGTCGTTCAGGCCATCGAGCACCGAGGCGATGCCGCCCACGGTCTTTTCCAGGCTGGAACGCTCGCGGCCCAGGTTCTGGGCGTACTCGGCGTTGTTCCAGACGTCGGGGCTTTCCAGCTCCCGCGTTACTTCTTCAAGACGCTCTTTCTTGGCGTCGTAGTCAAAGATACCCCCGAAGCGACAGCACGCGATCGGTCAGATCGGTGATGCGCTGGCGGACAGGATTCAGTTCGATCATGTCGGCGGTTATGCATTCAAAAGATGACTGGTAATGATACCGCAGGCCGGGGATGCCCGGAATGAGGGCCTGGGCCTGCGCCGGGGCTCCAGCATGATGCACTGGCGCTGCATTCAGGCGGGCGATGTCCGCCTTGGCGCGGGGAGCCGGCCGGGCTGCGGCCGACCCCACACAGGGCCTCCTTGCCCCAGAGCGGCGTCGACGAGGGTCTTCCTTGCCCCCCCTCGGACGGCCACTTGGGGCAGTTGACTATTTAACCTCGAACTCGCCCACCAGCACGGTCTCGGCACGGTCCTTCAGTCGCATCGTCACCATCTGATCCTTCTGCTTCGGCGTGCCCCAGTGGGTGGTCAGCCGCAGCATCAGGGTTGTCGCACCGGTCACCAGCTGCTGGCGGCTGCCAAAGTAGTTCGCCTCCACCTTGTACTTGCCCGGCTTGGCGTTGCGCAGCGAGAACTGCTCGGGGCCATAGCCGCCGGTAAAGTCCTGCGACATCTGCCCGCCCTGGTACGTCAGCCGATTACCGTAGTAAGCGCGCTCGCCGTTCGGGTCGGTTACCCACAGGTCCATGTCGCTGTTGTCGGCGTCCCACGACAGCACCACGCGGAGGTCCAGCGGCATCGCCTGCAACAGGCGCGGGTCGATGCCGGTGGTATCCAGCCGGGGCGTGCTGCCGGCCACCAGGTTGGTCAGCTCATCCAGTGCGATCAGGGCGATGCCATCGAAGCGGCTGTCCCACGGCCGCACCACCACCTGGTACAGCGGCGCCAGCGCCTGCTGTGGCTTGCCGGCCGCTGCCAGCGCCAGGCCCAGGTCGCGGAAGCTCTGCGGTTCTTCCTGGCCCATCGCCAGCACCTGCTCGAACACCGGCACCGCCAGTGCGGGAGCATCGGCCTGCATCAGTCGGTAACCGAGCACGCGCAGCAGGTGGCGGTTGTCCAGATCCATTTCGGCCAGGTTCGACAGCACCCGCAGTGCCAGCTCGCGCTGGCCCTGCTCCAGCAGCAGGTCGGCCACATCGAGGAAGAACGCGCTGCTGTCGGCGTGGGCATCGCGCTCGGCCAGATAGCGGTCATAGAGCTGCGACGGCGGCCCCTGGCGCAGGCGCCGGGCGATGGCCGAGTCCGGCTGCCAGGCCGCCAGCTGGATGCCGAGCTGGCCGTCGTTGGCGGCAGCGGGCGCAGTGACACGGCCACCAGTGACCGTGATTGAATCCAGGGCCTTGTTCGATGCAGGCGCTGAGCGACGTGCACGCGCGCTGCTGGCTTCCATGCGTTGCTCGGTCGCCGCCATCGGCGTGGGGGCGGGCGGAGCGGCGGGGGCAGGCGCGGCGAGCATCGCCATCGGGGCCGATTCCATCGCGTAGTCCGCCGAGGCCACTTCCAGTGCCCCGCCCTTCGCCTGCGGCGGCGCATCCTTCGGCCAGCTGCGGTTCCACCACTGCTGGCGCTCCTTCCAGCGGGCGGCCACTTCATCCAGGCGCTGGCGATCAGCAGCGGCGCGATCTCTTACCTGCACTGCAAACCTGGCGTCGTACTCGGCGCGCAGCGTGCCCGAAGGGCGGATCGCATAGCGCAGGTAGTCCTCCAACGTCTCCAGCACGATCAGCGAGGTATCCGGCCCCACCAGGCCAAACTGTTGTGACAGGCGCTGCATCGCCTCGCGGTTGCCACGGCGGTCGGCGGCCAGCTGCTGCAGACGCGCCTGCGCCCACAAACCGGCCAGCAGTTCACCGTCCTTGCTCTTCTGCGTGGCGGGCAACGCCTGCCATTCGCCGCCACCCACGCGCACCCGCATCGGCACACCGTCGGCTGCCAGTCGTGCGTGCAGCCACAGCCAGCCGTCGGCTTCACTGCGGCGATCGATCACTACTTCCTGCACGCCGCGTCCCGCATCGACCTGCACATCCAGCGGCGATGCCAGCAACGCGTGCACCGCCGCATCGACATCCTTGCCCAGCGCGACGAAGCGACCGCCATGCGCCTCACTCCAACCCCGCAGTCGCACGGCATCGGTGCGCGCGCCGGCGCTGCTGACGGCAAACAGGCGTTGATCCGGCGCCATCGCCGACAGCTGTTCCGGCCCATAGGTCAGCAGGCCATCGCTAAACAGCAGGTATTCCTTCACGCTCGATTGCGGCTGCCACTGCGCCAGCGCGCTGGCACCGTCCGGGCGCACGGCCTGCAGCGCTGCACGCAGCTCGCTCCAGTTACCGGCGCGGATGCGGAAGCGCCTTACCGGCTCGGCGCGATCGCGCAGCACGGTCAAGGCCACGGTGCCGTCGCCCATCGCGGCGAAGTAGTGATCCAGCAGTACGAACTCACGCGTGCGTTCGCGCTGTCCCGCCGAACCGGAGCCGTCCCACAGCAGGCCGATTTCGCTCGGCAGTCTGCGCGGCGTGCTGCTGGCCGCCACCGGCAGCTGCGCCAGCAGGTAATGGCCGTCCTGCCAGGGCGCCACCTGCACCTGTGCCTGGCGGGCTGCCGGCAGCTGCCACTGCAGCTGTTGCGGCAGCTGCGCACCCCTGCCCTGCCACTGCAGCTGGCCCGCGCTGATGCGGAATGGCGCCGTACCTACGGTGGTCGTGCCAGGTGCCTGCAGTTTCAGTTCAACCGAGGCTGCACCGGCAGCAAACTGCAGCGGCAGCGTCCACTGCCAGCCTTGGCCGGCGAAGGCCAACGGCTCGCGAATCACCAGCTGCACGCGCCGGCTGCCGCCGGCCGGCAGCGGATAGATGCGCAGCCGGAACTGGTTGCCGGCGGTCTGTTCCAGCAGCCCCGGGTCGACGCCACGACGGGCGATCTCCTCGAACACCTGGCGGCCGCGGTCCTTGGGCACCGGCACCGCGTCACGCATCTCGCCGTTGATATCCAGCGCGAAGCCGCTGATCTGCTGGCCATCGGCCAGCGGGAACTGCAGCTCGCCCTCCAGTACCCGCCGGTTGGGGTTGTGGAATTCCAGCGTGATCCGGGTCTGGGCGATGCCGGCCTGCACTTCGCCTTCGATGCGGGCTTGTCGTAATTGAACCGGCTGCTCAGCCGCCGGTGCGATCAGCAGCGGGGTGGCGGCCTGCGGCCGGGAGATCGGCGGCGACTGCGCGCCAGCGGGCCAGGCCGCAAGGGCCAGCAACAACACAATGCAGCAACGGGCGAAGACCATGACCGGACTCCAGTGGGATCGTGGATCGTTGAACGCACCAGCAGCCGTAACGGGGTTGGGAGACCAAAAAATGGGGACGGAGGGGATTAAGTCGCAACTGGCAAACAAGGCACAAGCGACTTAATCCCCTCCGTCCCCTTTTTCTCAGGCGGGCAGGCAGTGCTCGACGATCAGCTGGATGGCGCTGCCGCCGCGATAGTCGTCGCAGGCGAGCCGATAGGCGAGATGCACGTGGCGACTCGGCGCGTTGCCGTGCCAGCCGCCGAAATGGATGGCGTTGATGGTGCCGGGTACGCCGGGCAGGCGCAGTTCCAGCTTCAGGTGACGCTCCTTCAGCACGCGCCAGTTGGCCACTTCGAAGCGGCCATCGAACAGTGGCTCGGGGAAACCCTGGCCCCACGGCCCGGCCAGGCGCAACGCATCGGCGTGGCGATGGTCCAGCTCGTCCGCGGCCAGCTCGCCGTCACTGAGCACCTGCTGCTGCAGTGCCGCCGGATCGAGCATCTCCAGCACCACCGCGACGAAGGCTGCCTTGAAGTCATCAACGTGGTCACGCCGCAGGCTGAGCCCAGCCGCCATGGCGTGGCCGCCGAAGCGTTCGATCAGGCCTGGGTGGCGCGCATCGACCAGCGCCAGGGCGTCACGGATGTGCAGCCCGGGAATCGAGCGCGCAGAGCCACGCAGGGTATCGGCGCCGGGCTCGGCCGGGGCGAAGGCGATCACCGGACGATGCAGGCGATCCTTCATCTTCGACGCGACCAGGCCGACCACGCCCGGATGCCAGTCGGCATCGAACAGGCAGGCCGCCACCGGTCGCTGCCCCGACATGTCGAGCACCACGCGGGTCAACGCCTGCTCGGCGTCATCGGTCATCGACTGCTGGACGGCGCGGCGTTCTGAGTTGATCTGCTCCAGCGTCTGCGCGATCTCGCGCGCCTGGCGCGGGTCTTCGGTCAACAGCAGCGCGATGCCCAGCGCCATGTCTTCCAGCCGGCCTGCGGCATTCAGGCGCGGGCCGAGTGCAAAGCCGATGTCGGTAGCGGTCAGCCGCGCAGCATCACGGCCGCTGGCTTCGATCAGCGCACGCAGGCCGACACAGCCCTGCCCCGCGCGCAGACGGCGTAGGCCTGCGCTGACCAGCGCACGGTTGTTCGGGTCCAGCGCTACCAGGTCCGCAACGGTGCCCACCGCCACCAAGTCCAGCAGCGTGGTCAGGTCCGGTCCCTTGCCATCGGCAAAGACGCCGGCCTCGCGCATCTGCCGGCGCAGCGCCATCAGCACGTAGAAGATCACGCCGACGCCGGCCAGTGACTTGCTGGGGAAGGCATCACCGTCGAGATTGGGATCGACGATGACATCGGCCGGCGGCAACTGCGGCCCGGGAAGGTGATGGTCGGTGACCAGCACCTGCCAGCCGCGCGCCTTGGCCGCGGTCACGCCCGCATGGCAGGCAATGCCGTGGTCGACCGTAACCAGCAGGTCCGGCTGCAGCGCGGCCAGCTCCTCCACCAGCGACGGTGACAGGCCGTAGCCGTGCACCATGCGGTTCGGCACCGCGTGGAAGACGTGTTGCGCGCCGAGCATGCGCAGGCCCCGCACGCCGACCGCACAGGCGGTGGCGCCATCGCAATCGAAATCGCCGACCACCAGGATGCGCTTGTCGTTGGCGATGGCCTCGATCAGCAGACCCACCGCATCATCGATGCCGGTCAGCAGCTCAGGCGCGTGCAGATTGCCCAGCTTCGGCTGCGCCAACTCCGGTGTACCTGCGCCACGGCTGGCATAGAGACGCGCCAGCAGCGGCAGCGTGCCCTCCGGCCAACTGCCGGGTACGACCGCATCGCGGCGGCGGATCATCGGCGTATCAGAGGCGGGCTGCACAGCATCGGCGGCAAGGGACATCGGCATCGCCGGTTACGAAAGACCTGCACATCATAACGTGCACCACTCTCCCAGTCGGCTGCCGCTGCTGACGAGGCACCTTGGCTCTTCGGCCAGCAGCATTTGGATTTCACGACCGCATCTTCCATGCTTGCCTGCCCTGGAACGGACTTCCATCCATGACCCGCACCCTGCTGACCGCGCTGATGGCACTCACCGTGGCCTCGGCCGCCCACTCCGCGACGCCTGAGCCCAGGCCCGGGGTCGAATTCGAACACAACGACTGGTCGCTGGCCTGTGACAACACCCGCACCTGCCGCGCGGCTGGCTACAGCCCGCAAGCTGCGGGCAACCTGCTCAGCCTGATGCTGGAGCGCGCCGGCGGCCCGGGTACGAAGGTGCTCGCGCGGCTGCGCAATGGCGAGGATGGCGGAAGCCCGACGCCGACCGGGGCGCTGCGCCTGCACCTGAACGGCAAGGACCTGGGCCCGGTGCGCGACACCGGCGACGGAGATCAAGTACTGCTGCAGCAGGGACAGACCGATGCGCTGGTCGCCGCGCTGCCGCGCCAGGCACGCATCGACATCATCGACGGCGAGGGCAAGGCGTGGCCGATCTCCGACCGCGGTGCGGCGGCCGTACTACTGAAGATGGACGAGGCCCAGGGCCGGCTGGACACGCCGGGGGCGCTGGTGCGGCGTGGCGACAAGCCCGAAACGAGCGTACCTGCGGCGTTGCCGGTGCCAGTGATCATGCGCGGCACACTGGTGGCACCGCGCGCCTCGGACGCGGCACTGGCGAAAGCACCGGGCCTGCGCAAGGCACTGATCGCCAGCCTGCCGAAGCCGGATGAGTGCGCCCGCCTGAGCGAGGGCGGGACAGACGAGATCGAGATCCAGCGACTGGACGCCCAGCATGTGCTGGCAAGCACCAGCTGCTTCATGGGTGCCTACAACTTCAGCAGCGGCTACTGGGTAGTGCAGGACAGGGCGCCGTACCAGGCGAAGTTCGTGACCTCCAACGCGGAGGACTTTGATCGCGATGACGCGACGCTGCGCGGGCGCTTCCGTGGACGCGGCATCGGTGACTGCTTTTCCGGCCACGACTGGGCCTGGGATGGCGCGCGATTCGTGAAGAGCGGCGAGTTCACCACCGGGCAGTGCCGCGGCGTGGCGGGTGGTCATTGGCAGCTGCCGACGGTGGTCAGCGAGGTCCGTTGAGGCGCCGCTATCTGCGATAGTGCCGCCCGCTGGCCGGCAACCCCGGCAAACATCGGGGTCAACGCCGTTTTCCGATGGAAAACGGATCCGACCCCGATCAGTCGTGCAGCTGGCGCGGCTTCTTCCAGAACTGCCAGCGCTGGCCACGGTCCAGCTGGAACTGCAGGCCATCCTCGAAATCCAGCACCAGCCGCTGCAGTTCGCCACGCTTGAGCGCGGCCAGCAGCGGCCGGATCGCATCATTGCCGAGCTGCTGCAAAGAGCGCAGCTGGCGCAGATCAACCAGTGCATCCACCGCCTGCTCGCCGTCCACGGCCACACCAGCCGCCAGGGCCAGGCCCTGCAGCAGCGCGTCGCGGCTGCGCACCTGCGCGTGCGGGGTGCTGACCGACACCGGCATCACGCCACCGCCCCAGAACCACAGCGAGTTGATCGGCTGCTGTCCCTGCGCGGCACGCTGCTGGTTCCAGGAATGGTTGTGCAGCAGCACCTGTGCCTCGGTCATCAGCGCCCGCCATCGACGGCCGCCCTGCCCTTCCGGCAGGTGCGAGAACAGGTCATCACCCAGCACCTCGTCGGGGCTGTCGAAGTCCGGCAGCTCGCTGTCGATCGGCAGCCGCAGGTACCAGCGCGAAGGATCGGGTGCGTCAAGCACAAAGCCGGCGTCGGCGAACAACGGCTGCAACACCGGCAGCAACGCCAGGCAATCGGCCAGCGTCGGCCGCAGCGTTTCGCCGTAGGCCATCATCCGCGCGCCATGCATGTCCGGCACCATGCAGGCCGGATCGGCGCGCAGCCAGCTGGCGCCGGCGGCATCGCCGACGTCGCGCTGGCGGGTCAACGCGGCCACCGGCCAGTGCGGCGCGGCAACCGAGAAATGGCGTGTCAGCTGCGCGCGTTCGCCCGGCGCGACCTGCACCGTGGTGGCACGGCCGAGCGCACGTGCCACATCGTCCGGCAGCGCAGCCGCGGCAAAGCGGCTGCGTGCCGGCAACAGCAGGGTCGCCGTCGCCACGTGGTCAGTCCACGTAGCTGACGCTGACGATCTCGTACTCGCGTTGGCCGGCCGGGGCGTCGATCACGATCGAATCACCTTCCAGCTTGCCGATCATCGCGCGCGCCACCGGCGAGGAAATCGCGATCAGGCCCTGCTTGATGTCCGCCTCCAGGTCACCGACGATCTGATACTTCTTCTCTTCGTCGGTTTCCACGTCGGCCAGGGTCACGCTGGCGCCGAACACCACCTTGGAGCCGGCATTGAGCTTGCTCACGTCGATGATTTCGGCGTGCGACAGCTCGCCCTCCAGCTGCTTGATGCGGCCTTCGATGAAGCCCTGTTCCTCGCGCGCGGCGTGGTACTCGGCATTCTCCTTCAGGTCACCGTGCTCACGCGCTTCGGCGATGGCCGCAATGACCTTCGGGCGCTTGACCGACTTCAGGTGATCCAGTTCGTCGCGCAGCTTCTGCGCGCCCTTCATCGTGATCGGGGCTCTCATGCATTCAACTCCTTGTGCAGCTCCTGCAGCGACCAGACGGGGCCGGTGCCGCGGAATTCCAGTGAATCCACCAGCGCCTTGGCGCCGGCAATGGTGGTCGAGTAGGTGACGCGATGCTGCAGCGCCTCGCGACGGATCGAGAACGAGTCGTTGATCGCCGAACGACCTTCGGTCGTGTTGACGATGTAGACGATCTCGCCGTTCTTGATCGAGTCGACGATGTGCGGACGGCCTTCGACCACCTTGTTGATGATCTCGCAGTCCATGCCGTGCTGCTGCAGCCACGCAGCGGTGCCACGGGTGGCAACCAGGCTGTAGCCACGCGCCAGCAGTGCCTTGGCCACCGGCAGCACGCGCTTCTTGTCCGGGTCGCGCACCGAAACGAAGGCCTTGCCGACCGGCGGCGCCTTGATGCCGCCGGCTTCCTGCGCACGCGCAAAGGCGGCGTTGAAGCTGCGGCCGACGCCCATCACCTCGCCGGTGGAGCGCATCTCCGGCCCCAGGATCGGGTCGACGCCCTGGAACTTGGCGAACGGGAAGATCGCTTCCTTCACCGAGTAGTAGTCCGGCACGATTTCCTTGGTCGCACCCTGCTCGGCCAAGGTCTTGCCGGCCATGCAGCGGGCGGCGATCTTGGCCAGCGGCATGCCGGTGGCCTTGGACACGAACGGCACGGTGCGCGAGGCACGCGGGTTCACTTCCAGCAGATAGATGGTGTCGGCACCTTCGTCGCTGGTCTGGATCGCGAACTGGGTGTTCATCAGGCCGACCACGTTCAGGGCCTTGGCCAGCTCCACCACCTGGCGGCGCAGCTCGGCCTGGGTTTCAGCCGACAGCGAGTACGGCGGCAGCGAGCACGAGGAATCGCCCGAGTGCACGCCGGCTTCTTCGATGTGCTCCATCACGCCACCGATCAGGACGTTGCCCTCCTTGTCGGCGATGATGTCGACGTCGCACTCCACCGCGTTGTCGAGGAAGCGGTCCAGCAGCACCGGCGAATCGTTGGACACCTTCACCGCGTCGCGCACGTAGCGGGCCAGGTCGGCTTCGCCGTAGACGATTTCCATCGCACGGCCGCCCAGCACGTAGCTCGGGCGCACCACCAGCGGGTAGCCGATCTCGCGGGCCAGCAGCAGGGCTTCCTGATCATTGCGGGCGATGCGGTTCGGCGGCTGCTTCAGCCCCAGCCTGTCGACCAGCTGCTGGAAGCGCTCGCGGTCTTCGGCCAGGTCGATCGAGTCCGGGCTGGTGCCGATCACCGGCACGCCGTTGGCTTCCAGCGCGCGCGCCAGCTTCAGCGGGGTCTGGCCGCCGTACTGCACGATCACGCCCTTCGGCTGTTCCAGTTCGACGATCTCCAGCACGTCTTCCAGGGTCAGCGGCTCGAAGTACAGGCGGTCGGAGGTGTCGTAGTCGGTCGACACGGTTTCCGGGTTGCAGTTGACCATGATGGTTTCATAGCCATCCTCGCGCAGCGCCAGCGCCGCGTGCACGCAGCAGTAGTCGAACTCGATGCCCTGGCCGATGCGGTTCGGGCCACCGCCCAGGATCATGATCTTGTCGCGGTTGCTCGGCGCGGCCTCGCACTCGTCCTCGTAGGTCGAGTACAGGTAGGCGGTGCCGGTGGAGAACTCACCGGCACAGGAGTCCACGCGCTTGTAGACCGGGCGCACCTTGTGCGCACGACGCAGCGCGCGGATGGCGGCTTCGTTGGTGCCGGTCAGCTGCGCCAGGCGCGCGTCGGAGAAGCCAGCGCGCTTCAGCTTGCGCAGGCGTGCGGCATCCAGCGCATCGATGCCACCGGCGGCGACTTCGCCTTCCGCCGCGATGATTTCCTCGATCTGGTCCAGGAACCAGTGATCGATGAATGACAGTGCGTAGATCTCTTCCACACTCATGCCGGCGCGGAACGCATCGGCCACATAGAACAGGCGCTCCGGGCCCGGCGCCTTCAGCTCGCGACGCAGGGTCTGCAGGTCGTCTTCGTTGCCCAGGTCCAGACCGGTCGGGTCGAAGCCGACCTTGCCGGTTTCCAGGCCACGCAGGGCCTTCTGCACCGACTCCTGGAAGGTGCGGCCCATCGCCATCACCTCGCCCACCGACTTCATCTGGGTGGTCAGGCGGGCATCGGCGGCCGGGAACTTCTCGAAGGCGAAGCGCGGGATCTTGGTGACGACGTAGTCGATGGACGGCTCGAACGAGGCCGGGGTCAGGCCGCCGGTGATTTCGTTCTTCAGTTCGTCCAGGGTGTAGCCCACGGCCAGCTTGGCGGCGACCTTGGCGATCGGGAAGCCGGTGGCCTTGGAAGCCAGCGCCGACGAACGCGACACGCGCGGGTTCATCTCGATGACGACCACGCGGCCGGTCTTCGGGTTGATGCCGAACTGCACGTTCGAGCCACCGGTATCGACGCCGATCTTGCGCAGCACGGCGATGGAGGCATCGCGCAGGCGCTGGTACTCCTTGTCGGTCAGGGTCTGCGCCGGCGCCACGGTGATCGAGTCACCGGTGTGCACGCCCATCGGGTCCAGGTTCTCGATCGAGCAGACGATGATGCAGTTGTCCGCGGTATCGCGGACCACTTCCATCTCGAATTCCTTCCAGCCCAGCACCGACTCTTCCACCAGCACTTCGGTGGTCGGCGACAGCTCCAGGCCGCGGCTGACGATCTCGACCAGCTCTTCGCGGTTGTAGGCGATGCCGCCACCGCTGCCGCCCAGGGTGAAGCTGGGGCGGATGATGGTCGGATAGCCGACGCGGGTCTGGATTTCCAGCGCTTCGTCCAGGGTGTGGGCGACGGCGGCGGTCGGGCACTCCAGGCCGATCTCACCCATGGCCACGCGGAACAGCTCGCGGTCTTCGGCCATGCGGATCGCTTCGCGCTTGGCACCGATCAGCTCGACGTTGTACTTCTCCAGCACGCCGTGGTCGGCCAGGTCCAGCGCGCAGTTCAGCGCGGTCTGGCCACCCATGGTCGGCAGCAGCGCATCGGGCTTTTCCTTGGCGATGATCTTCTCGACCGTCTGCCAGTTGATCGGCTCGATGTAGACGGCGTCGGCCATCTCCGGGTCGGTCATGATCGTGGCCGGGTTGCTGTTGACCAGCACCACGCGGTAACCCTCGTCACGCAGGGCCTTGCAGGCCTGGGCACCGGAGTAGTCGAACTCGCAGGCCTGGCCGATGACGATCGGGCCAGCACCGATGATGAGGATGGTCTTGAGGTCAGTGCGCTTGGGCATTTTCTTCTCTAAGTCAGTACAGCGTGACAAGGTGGAGTGATCGCACGCTGTCGATCAGGAATCTTGATCCGCAGCGCCGCGCCAGTGGCAGCAGCGATGCGGGGTTTACGGTCCATCGCGACGCCACCGGGGGGCCGGCGGCGTACTGATCACGCCTTGGCCTGCTCCATCAGCGCCACGAAACGGTCGAACAGCGGACCGACGTCGTGCGGGCCCGGCGATGCTTCCGGGTGGCCCTGGAACGAGAACGCCGGCACGTCGGTGCGGGCGACGCCCTGGTTGGTGCCGTCGAACAGCGAACGGTGGGTCACGCGCAGGGTCGGCGGCAGGGTTGCTTCGTCGATCGCGAAACCGTGGTTCTGCGAGGTGATCATCACCCGGCCGCTGTCCAGGTCCTGCACCGGGTGGTTGGCACCGTGGTGGCCGTGGCCCATCTTCATGGTCTGCGCGCCCGAGGCCAGGCCCAGCAGCTGGTGGCCCAGACAGATGCCGAAGGTCGGGATCTTCACGTCGATGAAGGTCCTGATCGCTTCGATGGCGTAGTCGCACGGTTCCGGGTCACCCGGGCCGTTGGACAGGAACACGCCGTCCGGCTTCAGTGCCAGCACTTCGGCGGCCGGGGTCTGCGCCGGCACCACGGTCACTTCGCAGCCGCGCTCGGCCAGCATGCGCAGGATGTTGGTCTTCACGCCGAAGTCGTAGGCCACGACCTTGAACCGGGCCGGCACGCTGACGAAGGCGTTGGCATCCAGGTCCAGCTGGCCCTCGGTCCAGGTGTAGGTCTTCTCGGTAGTGACGACCTTGGCCAGATCCATGCCCTTCAGCCCCGGGAACTTGCGGGCGGCTTCCAGTGCCTTTTCCACGTCGATGTCGCCGGCCATCAGCGCACCGTTCTGCGCGCCCTTCTCGCGCAGGATGCGGGTCAGCTTGCGGGTGTCGATGCCGGCGATGGCGACCACGCCACGCTGGATCAGCCAGTCCTGCAGCGACACCTGGCTGCGCCAGTTGCTGGGACGGCGCGGAACGTCTCGCACGATCAGGCCGGCCGACCACACCTTGGACGCTTCATCGTCCTGGTCGGTCATGCCGGTGTTGCCGATATGCGGATAGGTCAGCGTGACCATCTGCCGGGCGTAGGACGGGTCGGTCAACACTTCCTGATAGCCGGTCATGGCGGTGTTGAACACCACTTCACCGACGGACAGGCCGGGCGCGCCTACGGATTCGCCCTCGAATACGGTGCCGTCTTCGAGGACGAGGATTGCGGCTTGGGTCACGGGAATCTCACTTTGGCTACCGAGGGGGCTGCCGAAGTCACGCCTGCGCTTCACGGAAATCCGGTTGCAAAAAAGCGCGGACGTACGGTCTGGGACCGGTCCGGCTTTCGTGATTCGGCGAGTGCGAATTGTAGCGCTGCCGGGGCGCTCGCGCCAGCGGTTATCGCGCCTCATGAACAGGCGATTGCGCATTCATTTCGATCCGGCCGGGTATGCGGCACCCGCTGGTAGCGCCGGGCCATGCCCGGCGGAACCGACACCGACGCCGGGCACGGCCCGGCGCTACCGGTTAACGCGGCCCGTCCAGCAGATCGCGCACCCGGTAGCTGCCCGGGGCTCGGCCCTGCAGCTGGCGGGCGGCGAACAGGGCGCCGCGGGCGAAGATGTCGCGGTTGGTGGCCCGGTGTACCAGCTCGATGCGCTCGCCCAGCCCGGTGAACTGCACCAGGTGCTCGCCGACGATGTCGCCGGCGCGCAGGCTGGCGTAATGCGGCTCCGCCCCGCCCCGCTGCGCGGCCGCGCCCAGGGTCAGTGCAGTGCCCGATGGCGCGTCCTTCTTCTGGGTGTGGTGCGATTCGACGATGTCGCAGTCCCAGCCAGCCAGCGCCTGCGCCGCGCGCTCCACCAGTTCGTCCAGTACCGCCACGCCCAGGCTGAAGTTCGAGGCCCATACCAGCGGGATCTTCGCCGCTGCCGCATCCAACGCCTGGCGCTGCGTGCTGGAAATACCGGTGGTACCCGACACCAGCCCTGCCCCGCGATCGACGCACAGCGCCAGCAGCGGGTCGAAGCCCTCCGGCAGGCTGAAGTCAATGGCCACGTCGAACACCGGCGCACCGGGCAGTTCGCTGGCCGCGAAGAACGGCACACCGTCGATTACGCGCTGGGCCGGCGCGCGACCGGTCACGGCGGCCACGATCTGCAGGGTTTCGGAATGTTCGGCGGCCAGCCGCAGCAGGGCTTGGCCCATGCGCCCGGAGGCACCGTGAATGAGCAATCGCAGGGGAGTCTGGTTCATGCCTGCAGGCTAGCGGCAGCACGCCCGCTCCGGCAAGCGCCATCGCTGCGATGCTGCTTGCCCCTGCGGTGACGGGTTTGCCACTGGACGCGGCAACGCTCCCCTTCAAGTCTGTGGCCCTTCCCTCAGCCCGGGCAAAACCCATGAAATCCTCGACCGTCTTCAGCAAATGCGCCAGGAAGACCGGTTATGCCGGGACGTCGACCACGCGCTACCGCTTGCTGGATGCCGCCCTGCTTGTCGTTAATCACCAGCGCGCCAGCGAAAGCCGGGGCTTCTATGTGAATGCTGGACTCTACTTTCCAGAGCTGCTCGCGTATCCCCTCGCGCCTGACGATCTTGAAACGGCTTTCCGGTACCGCTCCAGCATTCCCACGCCCCATGTCGACTGGCGGATCGAAGAAACGCCAGGCCTGCGCCGGACCTTCATCCAGCAGGACCTTGAAGATCTGCTGGAGGCCGGCAACCGCGACGCGTTGAAGGCCCTGCTGCTCGATGCCCTGGCCGACGTGGCGGGTTTCGCAGCAGCCCATGGAAACCGCCAATCGGTGCGGCGATTGAATCAGGACGGGAACTTCCGCGCGATCATCCGCAGAGAGGTCTGAACCCTGGAAAGCGTGCGGGTCGAAAGTTCGCTCCCTCCGGACAGCCGCGGTCCAGCATGGCTGGACGCTACTTCTTGGTCGGCCCGCAGCTGTCGCACCCCCCACAGGCACCGTTACCACCGCTGGCCGGCGGCGCGATCTTCCGCCCCAGCGCCTGCAGCCAGGCCGCGCGACCCGGCTTCAGCAGGGCCAGCGCCAAGGCCCCGCGCAGCGTGCGCACGGTACCCGGGAACTGCTTCTTCAGTACCACCCAGGCACTGACCAGCACGGCCACCGCGATGATCAGGTACTGGATCAGCAGCCCGGTTTCCATCAGCCGCCTCCCAGCGCCTTGGTCACCTGATAGGTGATCAGCGCGGCCACGTAAGCCGCGGCAAACAGGTAGAACGCGGCAAAGCCCATCTGCTTCCAGGAGTTGGTCTCGCGCTTGATGGTCGCCAGCGTCGAGATGCACATCGGGGCGTAGATGTACCAGACCAGCAGCGACAGGGCCGTGGCCAGCGACCAGCCATCGCTGATCAGCGGGGTCAGCGCCTGGCTGGCGGCATCGTCATCGGCGGCCGACAGCGCATACACGGTGGCCAGCGACGACACCGCCACCTCACGCGCGGCCAGGCCCGGAATCAGCGCGATGCAGATCTGCCAGTTGAAGCCCAGCGGTGCGAAGAACACCGCCATCGCATGGCCGATCCGGCCGGCGTAGCTGTAGTCGATGGCCGGCATCGTGGCATCCACTGGTGCCGCCGGGAACGACAGCAGCACCCACAGCAGGATGGTCAGCGCCAGGATGATGCCACCGACACGCTTGAGGAAGATCATGCCGCGCTCATACAGGCCCACCGCCAGGTCACGCACATGTGGCAGGCGGTACGACGGCAGCTCCAGCATCAGCGGATGCTCGCTCTTGTCGCGGCGCCACTTCTTCATGATCCACGACATCGCCAGCGCACTGAGGATGCCGGCGGCGTACAGGCCGAACAGGACCAGGCCCTGCTGGTTGAATACCCCCCACACCGTCTTCTGCGGAATGAACGCACCGATCAGCAGGGCGTACACCGGCAGGCGCGCCGAGCAGGTCATCAGCGGTGCGACCAAGATGGTGGCCAGGCGGTCACGCGGGTCCTGGATGCTGCGCGTGGACATGATGCCCGGCACCGCGCAGGCGAAGCTGGACAGCAGCGGGATGAACGAGCGGCCGGACAGGCCGGCGGCGGCCATCGTGCGGTCGAGCAGGAACGCCGCACGCGGCAGGTAGCCGGATTCCTCCAGCACGAGGATGAAGAAGAACAGGATCAGGATCTGCGGCAGGAACACCACCACGCCACCGACGCCGGCGATGATGCCGTCGGTCAGCAGGCTGGCCAGCGGCCCCTCCGGCAACACGCTGCCAACGAGAGCACCGAGCCAGGCGAAGCCAGCCTCGATGCCATCCATCAACGGCGTCGCCCAGGCATAGACCGCCTGGAAGATCAGGAACATCACCACCGCAAGGCTGATCAGCCCGAACACCGGGTGCAGCAGCCAGCGGTCCAGCGCGTCGTCGATCTTCGCGGTCCGCGCCGGCATCCGCACGGCGACCGACAGGATCTCGCGCACCTTGGCGTGGTAGTCGATGCCACCTTCCGGGCCCGGCACCGGCGCATCCAGGTGCGGCACCATCGCATCGAGGCGCTCGACCAGGGCCTTGGCACCCTGCTTGCGCACCGCCACGGTCTCCACCACCGGTACGCCCAGCTCGCGCTCCAGCGCTGCCACGTCCACCTGGATGCCACGGCGCTGGGCCGCATCGACCATGTTCAGGGCGACCACCATCGGCTTGCCCAGCTCACGCAGTTCCAGCGCGAAGCGCAGGTGCAGGCGCAGGTTGGTGGCGTCGATCACGCACAGCAGCACGTCCGGCGCAGCTTCGCCCGGGTAGAAGCCCCGGCACAGGTCACGGGTGATCGCCTCGTCCAGGCTGGCCGGATGCAGGCTGTAGGCACCCGGCAGGTCGAGCACGGCGAATTCGCGGCCGGACGGCGCACGCAGGCGGCCTTCCTTGCGCTCTACCGTGACGCCGGTGTAGTTGGCGACCTTCTGCCGGCTGCCGGTCAGCTGGTTGAACAGCGCGGTCTTGCCGCTGTTGGGGTTGCCGACCAGCGCGATGCGCAGCGGTGAGGCGGAGACAGTGGCGGTCATGCGCGTCGTTCCTGACTGACGGCGTCGACCACGACGCGCTTGGCTTCACTGATCCGCAGCGCGAACCGGGTGAACCCGACCTGCACCAGCAGCGGCTCGCCCCCCACCGGGCCCTTGGCCACCAGGCGTACTTCCTCGCCATTCACGAAACCCAGCTCGCGCAGGCGACGGGCAATGGCATCGTTGGCATGCAGGTCCTGCACGGACTCGACCACGGCCGAGGTGTGCAGCGGCAGTTCGGACAGCGTCATCTAGCGTGTTCTCTGCTGGATGTAAATGGTTCTCGATTCTAACATTCCCGCGTCGCGTCATGGCCCATGACCAATGGCCCGCTATGATCCATACAGGTATGGAGTGACCCTGGAATCCCATGAACGATGCTTTGCAGATCGAGCGCCGTGGCGCTGTCCTCACCCTCTGGCTGAACCGGCCAGAGCTGCACAACGCCTTTGACGCCAGCCTGATCGCCCGGCTGACTGCCGCACTGGAAGCCGCCGGCGGCGATGATTCGGTCCGGGCCGTGGTGGTCGCCGGTCACGGCGCTTCCTTCTCGGCCGGTGCCGACATGCAGTGGATGCGCGGCATGGCCGCCGCCAGCGAGGCCGACAACCGCGAGGACTCGCTGGCCCTGGCGCGGCTGATGCGCACCCTGGACGAGCTACCCAAGCCGACCCTGGCCCGGGTCCACGGCGCGGCCTTCGGTGGCGGCGTCGGCCTGGTTGCCTGCTGCGACATTGCCATCGCCAGCACTGCGGCCCGCTTCGGCCTGACCGAAAGCCGCCTGGGCCTGCTGCCCGCCGTCATCTCGCCCTACGTGATCGAGGCCATCGGCCCGCGCCAGGCCCGTCGCTGGTTCGCCACCGGCGAGCACTTCGATGCCGACACCGCGCTGCGCATCGGCCTGGTCCATCAACTGGTCGAACCCGAGCGCCTGGACGAGGCGCTGGAACGCCAGCTGGCCCTGCTCGACAAGGCCGGCCCGATCGCCTCGTCCACCGCCAAGCAGCTGGTGCGGCAGGTCCGCGACAGCCATGACCGCGACGCACTGGATCGCGATAATGCGGCCCTGATCGCGCGCCTGCGGGTCTCGGCCGAAGGCCAGGAAGGCCTGGGCGCCTTCCTCGACAAGCGCGCCCCCCATTGGGTCACGGAAGCCTGAACATGCTCGATCATCTTGGTTTGACCAGCGCCGACCTGGCGCGCAGCAGGACCTTCTTCCTGCAGGCACTGGCGCCGCTGCAGATCGGCGTGGTGATGGAAGTGAGCGCCGAACAGACCGGCGACCACGACCACGTCGGCTTCGGCAGCGACGGCAAGCCGTTCTTCTGGCTCGGCAATGGCGGCACCGCCAGTCACGGCGTACACGTGGCCTTCGCCTGCGCCAGCCGTGCGCAGGTGGATGCCTTCCATGCCGCCGCGCTCGCCGCCGGCGGCCGCGACAACGGCGCGCCGGGCCTGCGCCCGTGGTATCACCCGGATTACTACGCGGCCTTCGTGCTCGACCCGGACGGCAACAACATCGAAGCGGTCTGCCACCGCCCCGCCGATGGGGCAGCCGCATGAGCGATTACGTCCGCATCGTCGAGGTCGGTCCGCGTGACGGCCTGCAGAACGAAAAGCAGTCGGTGTCCACCGCCGACAAGATCGAACTGATCAACCGCCTGTCGGCCACCGGCCTGCGCAGCATCGAGGCGACCAGCTTCGTCAGCCCGAAGTGGATCCCGCAACTGGCCGACGCCGCCGAGGTCTATGCCGGCATCCAGCGCAGGCCGGGTGTCCACTACCCGGTGCTGGTACCGAACGAACAGGGCTACGACCGCGCCCGTGCGGTCGGCGTCGAGGAGGTGGCGGTGTTCACTGCCGCGTCCGAGGCGTTCAACCGCACCAATACCAATGCCGGCATCGACGAGTCGCTCGCCCGGTTCGAGCCCATCCTGCGCCGCGCCGCCGCCGATGGCGTGCGCGTGCGCGGCTACGTCTCCACCGTGCTCGGCTGCCCCTACCAGGGCGAGGTGCCGCTGGCCGACGTGGTGCGCGTGGCGCGCGCGCTGCACCAGATGGGCTGTTACGAAATCTCGCTGGGCGACACCATCGGCGTCGGCACCCCGCGCAAGGCACGGGCGATGCTGCAGGCGGTGGCGGCCGAGATTCCGATGGACGCATTGGCCGTGCACTTCCACGACACCTACGGCCAGGCCATCGCCAACATCGCCACCTGCCTGGAAGAAGGCGTGCGCGTGGTCGACAGTGCCGTCTCCGGCGCCGGTGGCTGCCCGTATGCGAAGGGCGCCAGCGGCAATGTGGCCAGCGAAGACGTGGTCTACCTGCTGCAGGGCCTGGGCCTGGACAGCGGCGTGGACCTGCCGGCACTGGCCGAGACCGGCCGCTGGCTGGCAGGCCTGCTCGGTCGCGCCACCGCCAGCCGCACCGGGCAGGCGCTGGCCGCCGCAGGTTGACCGCCGCACTGCGCCGCCCTGCTGCGGCGGCGCAGTGCACAACAGCGACGGTCGCAGCTTCCGTTAGAATCGGCGGTTCTCGAACCTGCAGGACCGTTCAATGCAGCTGTCTTCCGTACGTGCCGTGATCACTGGTGGCGTCTCCGGCCTCGGCCTGGCCGTGGCCCAGCACCTCGTCGCCCAGGGCGGCAAGGTGGCCCTGTTCGATCTCAACGACGACAAGGGTGCGACCGCCGTTGCCGGGCTGGGTGCCGACAACGCCCGCTATTTCAACGTCAACGTCAGCGATGAGGCCGCCGTGGCTGCGGCCATCGACCTGGCCCACGATTTCCTCGGCGGCCTGAACGTGGCAATGAACTGCGCCGGCATCCTCGGCGCCGGCCGCGTGCTGGGCAAGGACGGCCCGATGCCGCTGGCCGGCTTCCAGGGCACGGTGATGGTCAATCTGGTCGGCAGCTTCAATGTCGCCAAGGCCGCCGCCAACCGCATGCAGCACAACGAGGCCGGCATCGATGGCGAGCGCGGGGTGATCATCAACACCGCCAGCATTGCCGCCTATGAAGGCCAGATCGGCCAGGCCGCGTATGCCGCCAGCAAGGGCGGCGTGGTGTCGATGACGCTGCCGATGGCACGCGAACTGTCGCGCTTCGGCATCCGCGTCAATACGATTGCTCCCGGCGTGTTCTGGACGCCGATGGTGGACGGCATGCCCGAAGCCGTGCAGCAGTCGCTGGCCGCCTCGATTCCGTTCCCGTCGCGCCTGGGCAAGCCGGAAGACTTCGCCAGCCTGGTCGGCTTCATCCTCGGAAACACCTACCTCAACGGCGAGACCATCCGCCTGGACGGCGCTACCCGCCTCGCTCCGAAGTGATTCCCCACGGGCGCCGGGACGGCGCCCTCCCCCAACGACCTAGATCACCATGAAAGCCAACGACATCAAGAAGGGCAACGTCGTCGAGTACAACAACGGCGTGTACCAGATCCGCGACATCGAGCGCAGCTCGCCGCAGGGTCGCGGCGGCAACGTCCGCTTCCGCTTCATCATGTACAGCGTGCCGGGCGGCAACAAGCTCGATGCCAGCTTCGATGCCGACGACAACCTGGTCGAGGTCGAACTGCTGCGCCGCCAGTCCACCTATTCGTACAAGGACGGCGATGCCTTCGTGTTCCTCGATGACGAGGACTACACCCCGTACACCCTGGATGCGGACGTGATCGGCGATGACGCCGGTTACATCACCGACGGCCTGACCGGCATCTACGTGCAGGTGATCGACGAGCAGCCGGTGGCGATCCAGCTGCCGGCCTCCGTGGTGCTGGAAGTGATCGAGACGCCGCCGGAACTGAAGGGTGGCACCGCCACCAAGCGCCCGAAGCCGGCCAAGCTCAACACCGGCATCGAGATCATGGTGCCGGAGTACATCGTCAACGGCGAGCGCGTGCTGGTGAACACCGCCACCGGCGAATTCGCCGGCCGTGCCGACTAAGCATCCTGCGCCGATCGCCTGCCGATCACTGCCTGCGGCAAGTTCGCCGCAGGCAGCAAGCAGCGCATCGCTGACAGCAGTTGTGTAGAGCCGAGCCCGCGCTCGGCTGCTGTGCCTGTGCAGAGCACAACGCAGCCGAGCGTGGGCTCGGCTCTACAGAGGGCTTACGGCCGCTTCGCGCCGAAATTGCCGCAGCCGTGGTACTGGCGGGTACCGACGGTCAACATCACTTTCGCCTCGAACGCCTCCCCACTCATGTCGTCCTGGCAGGTAGTGCGCTGGAAGCTGAGCTTGACGTCGGTGCCGTCGGACGCCTTCCCGCTCCATCCATCAGCGCCCTGGGTGGGCTTGGCCACGTCAAAGCGGCGCTCGCCATAGTCAACTTCCACCTGCAGGCCCGGCATATCGCCATCGACGACTGCAAGCCATCCAGGTTCATTGCCGGTGGCACGGAACGCGGCATTGCCGGCGCTGCCATCGCCTTCGGTGGCTTCCACCGCATGGCACTCGCGATCCGGCTCGCCCTTCAGGCTAAGCAGGCCATCATCGCTGCCCTTGGTCCAGAAGCTGTTGCCAAGGCCATCGCTGTACTTGGCGCCGGATGCCGCGCGCTCGGAGGTCATGGCGAAGCGACGCTCGCCGATCACCAGCGTGGCAGCATCCTCGCCATTGAAGGTCGCGCCCACACTCAGATCACCACACTGGTAGGCGGTCTCGCTGCCGCCTTCCGTGTTGGCGCTCGGCTGCGGCGTGGCGGGCGAGGCGTCATTGCTGCCCGCCGCGGGTGCCTGGGCCGGCTGGCACGCGGCCAGGACCAACCCCAGGGAGGCTGCCAACAGACTGGGTACTACACGCATGGCTCGACTCCTTGTCGACACTACAGGAATGCTCGACCCTACCACCTCGGGGTGAGCGGGGCCTGAAAACGGCCTGACCGCACTCATGCGGCCAGCACCGCCATCGACAGCAGCTGCGCGCCACTGCCGCCGGAACTGCAGGTCCAGACCCGCAACAGGCGCAGCTTCAGTTCGCGCTCCCGGCCCTGCCGCCACACCGACATCCGCACGTCGCTGGACAGCAACGCCAGACGGCCACACAGCAGCGTTTCCACCGCGTGCAGCTGCAGGCTTCGTACCTGCAGGTCTCCTGCCAACCAATCGCCCAGCCACGGCAGATCGAGCATGCGGCCACCGTGGCCGTCCATCAGGAACAGGGCCGGAGATACCAGCGCGTTCAACGCATCGTGATTGTTCTCCAGCAGCGCTGCGCACAGGCGCTGTTCCAGCGCCAGCAACTGCTGCTCATGCAGATCTTCAACGATGTTCCGTTCCATCCACGGTTCCTCCCGGCATCGGCCGGCGCCTGCGCAGGCGCTGCGCGATCCACTGCCGCGCGCCCTGCACCACTACATAGAAGACCGGCACGAAGAACACCGCCAGCACGGTCGCACTGACCATGCCGCCGAACACACCGGTTCCAATCGCCTGCTGGGTTTCCTTCGACGCGCCCTGCGCCAGCATCAGCGGCACCACGCCCAGCGCGAACGCCAGCGAGGTCATCACGATCGGGCGCAGGCGCAGCCGCGCCGCCTCCAGCGCTGCTTCAACCAGACCGCGCCCCTGCTGCTGCAGCTGGCGCGCGAATTCGACGATGAGGATCGCGTTCTTCGCCGACAGCCCGATCACGGTGATCATGCCGACCTTGAAGAACACGTCGTTGGGCATGCCGCGCAACAGCACCGCGGCGACCGCGCCAAGCAGGCCCAGTGGCACCACCAGCAGTACCGCCAACGGAATCGACCAGCTCTCGTACAGCGCGGCAAGCACCAGGAACACCACCAGCATCGACAACAACAGCAGCCACGGCGCCTGCGCCCCCGACTCACGCTCCTGCAGCGACTGGCTGGTCCACTGCAGGGCGAAGCCGGGCGGGAGTTTTTCGGCCAGCCGCTCCATCTCCGCCATGGCCTGACCGGTCGACACGCCGGAGGCCGGGGCGCCGGACAGGTTCAGCGCCGGGAAGCCAAGATAGCGTTGCAGCTGCAACGGCGCTTCGGTCCAGTGCGGGGTGACCAGCTCGGACAACGCCACCATGCCGCCCTCGCTGTTGCGCACGTACAGCTTCAGCACGTCCTCCAGCTCCATCCGGTGCGGCGCATCGGCCTGCAGGATCACCTGCTGCAGCCGTCCCTTGTTGGGGAAGTCGTTGACGTACTGCGAGCCCATGGCCGCCGACAGCGTGCTGCTGATGTGCTCGAAGCCCACGCCCATCGCCTCGGCCTTGGCGCGGTCGATCTCCAGCCGCACGCTGGTGCCGGCCGGCAGGCCATCGGCATGCACCTCCGACAGCAGCGGGCTGGCTTCGGCCAGCTTCAGCAGCTGCTGCAGGGCTGCGCGCAGTTCGGCCTGGCCCTGCCCGGTACGCGCCTGCAGGGCCAGCGAGAAGCCGGAGGAACGACCCAGGCTGTCGATGGCCGGCGGCATCACGCTCATCACCTCGCCCTCGGCAACCGTGGCCATCGCCTGCTGTGCGGCCTCCACCTCACCGGCCGCGGTTGCGCCTGCGCGCTCACCCCAGTCCTTCAGCATGGTGTAGGTCAGCGCCGCACTCGGGCCGGAACCGGAAAAGCTGTAGCCGAGGATCGACTGGTTGGAGCCGATGCCCGGACGCGAGGCCACGTGCCGTTCGTAGGCTTCGACAACGGCCAGCGTACGCTCGGCCGTCGCCTCGGCCGGCAGCTGGATCGAGGTCATGAAATAGCCCTGGTCTTCTTCCGGCAGGAATGCACCCGGCAGCCAGTGCAGGCCCAGCAGCAACGCCGCCACCAGCGCGGCGAACACGCCCATCACCCGCCCGCTCCGCTGCAGCACCGTCGCCACACCACGCTGGTAACGCCCGGTCATCCGCTCGAAGCCCCGGTTGAAGGCGACGAACAGCCCGCCGCGACCGTGATGGCCGTGGTTGGCCTGGCGCAGCAGGGTCGCGCACAGCGCCGGCGTCAGGCTCAGGGCCAGCAGCGCCGAGAACAGGATCGACACCGCCATCGCCACGGTGAACTGACGGTAGATCGCGCCCACCGAACCGCTGGCGAACGCCATCGGGATGAACACCGCGGTCAGCACCAGGGTAATGCCGATCACTGCGCCGGTCAGTTCACGCATCGCCTTGATGGTGGCCTCGCGCGGCGGCAGGCCCTCCTCGGCCATGATCCGTTCCACGCCCTCGACCACCACGATCGCGTCGTCGACAATGATGCCGATGGCCAGCACCATGCCGAACATGGTCAGCACGTTGATCGAGAAGCCCAGCGCCAGCATCACCGCGAACGTACCCAGCAGCGCGATCGGTGCGACCAGCGCCGGGATCAGCGTGTAACGCCAGTTCTGCAGGAACAGGTACATCACCGCGAACACCAGCAGCATCGCCTCCAGCAGGGTCTGCACTACCTTCTGGATCGAGATCTTCACGAACGGCGCGGTGTCGAACGGGATGCTCGCTTCCACCCCGCGTGGCAGCAGCGGCGCCAGCTCAGCCATGCGCTCACGCACCGCCGCGGCGGTACGCACCGCGTTCGCGCCCGGGCGCAGCTGCACGCCGGCGGCGGTGGCTGGATGGCCGTCCTCGCGGGTGCCCCAGGCATAGCTCTGCGCGCCCAGCTCAACGCGGGCGACATCACCCAGCACCACCCGTGAACCGTCGGCGCCGGCACGCAGTACGATCGCCGCGAACTGTTCCGGCGTGGACAACTGGCCGTCGGCACTGAGCGGCACGGTGATGCGCTGGCCTGGAACACCCGGCGAATCACCAATGCGTCCTGGCGAAATCTCCAGGTTCTGCTGCTCGATGGCGGCGGCCACATCGCCCATGGTCAAGCCGTAGCCGGTCAACCGGGTCGGGTCCAGCCACACGCGCATCGCCTGCTCGGCACCGAACAACTGCACGCGGCCGACGCCATCGATACGGCGCAGCTCTTCGATGATGTTGCGCGCCATGAAATCGCCCAGCGCGGCCTCGCTGACGCTGGCATCGGGCGAACGCAGGCCGACCAGCATCAGGAAGCCGGAATCAGCGGCCTCCACGGCCAGGCCGTTCTGGCGCACGCTGCGCGGCAGCCGCGGTTCGATCGCCTTGATCCGGTTCTGCACGTCCACCTGCGCCAGCTCCGGATTGGTGCCGGGCTTGAAGGTGGCAGTGATTGACGCTTCGCCGGACGTGTCCACCGACGACTCGAAGTACAGCAGGTGCTTGACGCTGGACAGCTCGCGCTCGATCAGGCCAACCACGGCGTCATTCAGCGTCTGCGGGCTGGCACCCGGGTAGCTGGCATAGATGCTGACGCTGGGCGGGGCGACTGCTGGATAGCGCTCCACCGCCAGCCGCGGGATCGCCAGCACGCCGGCCAGGATGATGAAGATCGCCAGCACCCAGGCGAACACCGGGCGATCGATGAAGAAACGTGCCATGTTGGATTTCCCTGGAGGGACCGGCCCCGGAAAGGCTCAGCCCTTGCTGCCGGCCTGCACTGCACCGGCGCTGGCGACCGGCAGCTGCCAGTCGCGCGCATCGACCACCACGCCTTCCTGCAGGCGCTCCTGGCCTTCGACCACCACCTTCTCGCCGGCCTTCAGGCCCGTGCGCACCAGCCACTGGTGATCGACACTGCCGTCCACTTCCAGCGTGCGGATCACCGCCTTGCCGTCGGCGCCGATCACCCAGGCATAGGCCTGGCCACCGGCGCTGCGCAGCACCGCCTGCTGTGGCACGGTCAATGCACTGGCGGGCGCGCCACGTGGCACCCTCGCGCGCACGTACATGCCGGGCAGCAGCTGCCGCTGCGGGTTGTCGACCAGGATGCGCAGGATCACATCACCGGTACGCGCATCGACATTGATGCCGGAGAACAGCAGCTGGCCACGCTCGGACAGCGGCTTGCCGGCCGCACCGATGATCGTCACCGGCAGCTCGCCGCCACCGGCAGCACTGCGCTGCAGCGACTCCAGCTGCGCCGCCGGTTGGCGCACATCGACATAGACCTGGTCGATCTGCTGCACCACCGCCATCGGCTCGGCATCGGCCACGCCGACCAGCGCACCTTCGGTCACCAGCGCCTGGTCGATACGGCCGGCAATCGGCGCACTGACCGTCGCATAGCGCAGGTCGAGCTGGCGACGGGCCAGGATCGCGCGCGCCTCGTTCACCGCGGCACGGGCCTGTTCGTACTCGGCACTGGCGTCGTCGCGATGCTGTTGGCTGACCGCCTGCACGGCGGCCAGCGCATGCAGGCGCTGCGACTGCACCCGGCTGCGACCAAGCGCGGCCTCACTGCGCTGCAGGGCAGCCAGTGCCGAATCGACATCGGCCCGGAACGCGGCCGGGTCGATCTGGAACAGGGCCTGGCCGGCGCTCACTTCGGCCCCCTGGTCGAACAGCCGGCGCTGCACGATGCCGCCCACCTGCGCACGGATCTGCGCGGTGCGCACGGCGGCCACGCGGCCGGGCAGTTCGTCGTCACGCTGCACCACCTGCGGGCCGACGGTGACCACGCTGACACGCGGTGCGGCTTCGGGAGTGGCTTCGGGGGTGGAGCAGGCCGTCATGGCCAGGGCGAGGGCCGCGATCAACGCGACCGGTGTCCTGAAGGTTCTCATTGCTGTGCACAATGCCGCGCAGGCGGCGGATAGGTTCTGAAGCGCGCAGTGTGCGTGGCAATGATGGGGTTTCGATGGAGGAACTGTGGAGATACGATGGAGGCAAGCACCTTACGGCCCCGCCCCTGCATGCATGCCTCCCCCGCCCTCGCCGCCCTCGTCCTGATCGTCGAGGATGAGGCCGAGATCGCCGATATTCTCAGCGCCTACCTGGAACGCGAAGGACTGCGCACGCTGCGCGCGGCCGATGGCCATAGCGCACTGGACCTGCATCGCAGCGCCCGCCCCGACCTGGTCCTGCTCGATGTACAGCTGCCACGCCTGGATGGCTGGAGCGTGCTGACCCAGCTGCGCCAGCGTGGTGAGACGCCGGTGATCATGCTGACCGCGCTGGACCAGGACCTCGACAAGCTGACCGCGCTGCGCATGGGTGCCGACGACTACGTGGTCAAGCCGTTCAACCCGGCCGAGGTGGCGGCGCGCGTGCGCGCGGTGCTGCGGCGTACGCTGCGCGCCTCGCGCGTGGACGCGCCCACTGCGCTGCGCGTCGGCCCGCTGCTGATCGACTCGGCCACCCACGCCGTGCACGTGGAGGGCGAAGGCTATAGTCACGAAGTGCTGCTCACGCTCACCGAGTTCAAGCTGCTGCACTGCATGGCGCTGGCACCGACCCGCATCTTCAGCCGCAGCGAGCTGATGCACGAATGCCTGCCGGAAAGCGAAGCGCTGGAGCGCACTGTCGACAGCCATGTCAGCAAGCTGCGCCGCAAGCTGGACGAAGTGGGCATGGTCAATGTTCCGGCCAGTGTGCGCGGCGTCGGCTACCGGTTGATGGCTGACCGCTGATGGCCCGACTGCGCCGTTCCGGGCTCAGCCGCCACATCATCGTCTCGATGTCGCTGATGGTGATCGGCGTCATCGTGATGATGATCCTGTCGTCGTGGCTGCTGTACGCGGTGCTGGTCGAGTTCTTCCCCGGAAGTACCGAAGAGCCGGAAAGCTGGCTGCCGACCGGGCCGGAGCTGGCATGGATGGTGGGCGTGATCCTGACCGGCCTGGCGCTGGCCATCGCCGCCTCGTTCCGCCTCGCCCACCGCATCCTGTCGCCGTTGAATTCGCTGGTGGACAGCGTGCGTGCGCTCGCCAGCGGTGACCTTGGGGCGCGCGCCAGCGTCGAGGAGAATTCGCCGGGCGAAGTGGCAACGCTGGTTGAGGACTTCAACGCGATGGCGCGCCGCCTGCAGCACATGGAGAGCGAGCGCGCGATGTGGCATGCGGCCATCGCACATGAGCTGCGTACTCCGGTGACGATCCTGCGCGGCCGCCTGCAGGGACTGGCTGAGGGCGTGTTCCAGCCGGACGAGTCGCAGTTCCGCAGCCTGCTCGCCCAGGTCGAAGGGCTGTCGCGACTGATCGAAGATCTGCGCGTGCTGAGCCTGTCCGACAATGCGCGGCTGGACGTGCGTCGCGCACGCACCGACGTGGTGGCCGAGGTGCATTCGGTGATGACGCTGGTCGACCCGCAGTTCCGCGCTGCGGGCTTCGTGCTGGAACTGGAAACCAGCCGCGAGGAACACAACGCGCACTGTGATCCCACGCGCCTGCGCCAGGCGCTGCTGGCGCTGCTGGAAAACGCGCGTCGCTATGCCAGCCCAGGCAAGGTGCGGATCGCCGTGCATGACACGCCGGGCCATGTGCAGGTGGCCATCGAGGATGAAGGCCCGGGCATCGATCCCGGACTGCATGCCGACATCTTCACTCCGTTCATGCGCGCCGACGGCTCACGTTCGCGCCAGGGCGGTGGCAGCGGGCTTGGCCTGGCGGTGGTCAAGGCCATCGCCGATGCACATGGTGGCCGTGCCTGCTGCACGGCCGGCAGCTGCGGCGGCAGCCGTTTCGTCATCGAACTGCCGCGCCAGTAGCCGGACCAGCGGCCTGCGTGCGCAGGTGTGCTCCCAGCGCGGCCAGATTGGCGTCGATCGCATCCATTTCCTCACGCTGCTGCGCCGGCAACTGCTGGCGAAGCTGCACACGCAATGCCTGCCATGCCGGTACCGCCTGCGCACTGGCAGTGGCCACGGCCGCAGACAGCAGTACCTGCTCGTCGCCCAGCGGCAACCCATAGCCGCCGTCCTGCAGCAGCGTCCCCGGGCGCAACCACTGCCCACTCTGCGCCAGCAGGCCGCGCAGGCTGCGGGTTTCCGCGCTGTTGGCAGCAGCCAGCAGCTGCCGCTTGAGCACATCGCGTGCCCGCAGCTCGGCACGCCGCTGCGCGGCCTGTTCCAGCAACAGCAGGCCGGCACTGGCGCGCAGGTCGCCCTTCAGCAGCCACGGTGCCCGTTGTTCTGCCGGCAGCTTCAACCAGCCGCGCACATCGCGCGCGGGCAAGCTCAGCTGGGTCGCCGCCACTGTGAACAACTGCTGGTAGTGGTCGCGCGCGGAAGCGAAGTAATAGCCCTGTGACTGCGCGGCGTTGCGGTCCGTGAGTACCCGCTCGTCGAGCATGCCCAGCCGCGCCAGCCGGCGCTTGAGGCCGCGCGGGCTCAGCTGGGCCAGCCCGGCCTCGCCCAGCCGCGGCACTCCGGCCTGCAGCAGCTTGGCGGTCTCCACCGCACAGTTGTTGCTGACGAAGTAATAGCGCCCGTCATAGCTCCAGTGCACCTGGGCGGTGCGCTCGAGCAGGCTGGCGATCTCATCGCGCTGCAGCCGCAATGGCAGCGACTGCAGGCCGCGCAGTTCGACCTTGGTGTACTCGTCCACCACCTGCTGCAGCGGCAGCACGAACAGCCGCGACGGGTAGCCGCCGGTCAAGCCGCGCCAGTTGGATATCTGTACGTCGCCCACGAACGCGCGGAAGGACAGCACGCGATGGTATTCAAGATCCAGCCGGCAGTCCGGTCCCGGCGCGCGCCCGGGCCTGCAGATCACCAATCGCAGCATGCTGTGGCCCCAGCGGCTCATCGGCTGTGCGCTGCCTTCGGCGAACAGGTAATCCACGGCGTAGACACGCGCGGGGTCGAGCTGCAGCAGCGATGCCGCCCCCTCTTCCGATTCGGCCTGCAGCAAGGGCAACGCGGTCGCGCAGTGCGACTGCGGCAGCGATGGCGGCGTTCCGAAATGGGCCTGGTACCACTGCGCCAGTGCCGGGCGCCGGCAGGCGAACTCGCTGTCGAGCACGAAATGCTCGGCGTTCACTGCCAGGTACTCGGCCGGGTCCTTCAGTTCATACGCATCGGGACTGCGGTCACGGAAGTCGTTGTCGCCACGGCCCAGATGCCAGGGCTTGCGCTGCCATCCTGCCAGATCACGCCAGCGCACACTGCGTGACCAGTTCGCCCCCGTACGGTCAGCAACATGGGTCAGTTCGTGTACCAGCGCGCTGCGGCGTGCGCGACGGGCGCCCGGCGCACTGTCGCCCAGCAGACTCCGGCGCAACGCGATATGGCCAGCGAAGGTGCGGCCATGCACATCGGCCGGCAGGTCATCCGTCCAGCGCACCCGTACCTGCGCCGGCAACGCAGCCAGCAGGCCGTCCGGCAATAGTGACTGCACGTCGGCCAGGGTCTGGCTGGCGAGCCGCTGCTGTGCAGGGCTCAGCCCCGCCGAGTCGAGTTGCAGGCGATCGGCTGCGTGCGCGACGTGGGCGATCAGCAGTAGAGCCACGCCATGCGTGGCTGCGTTCCACCGACCAAGCCTCTGTCGAGCCGAGCCATGCTCGGCTACTGTTGCGATCCGCATGCGCCAGGCATTCAGCCGAGCATGGCTCGGCTCTACAGAACGCGATGTCGCCGGGGTCATGCAGTCCGGATCAACGCGCCAGCAACGCGCGGGCCAGTTCCAGGTCGCTCTGCTGCTGTGCGGCGGCACTCTGCTCACGCAGGTGGACCAGCGCGGCCTGCAGGCGGGCGCCACGGATCTGGCCGTCGCTGGCGACGAACGCAGCGGCATCGTCGCGCGCCGCCAGCACCACCTTGTCATCACCCGAGCTGCTGCCCGAGGAGCCGGAGGAAGCACCGGTGGCCGAACCGGCCGAGGTGCCGGCAAAGCTGGAAGCGAAGCCGGCCAGCGGCAGGGACAGCAGGGCGAGCAGCAGAAGCGGACGGGTCATCGTTCGAAGCCGGTTGTAAGGATGCGTGGAGCGTAACGGGTGCGTGAAGGATTTGCCCGGCTCAGGCGTCGAACAGCTTGCCGGGATTCAGCCGCGCTTGGGGATCGAACGCGCGTTTGACCGCCTTCATCAGCGCGATTTCGGCCGGGCCGCGGGTGCTGTCCAGGTAGCCCTTCTTGACCAGGCCGATGCCATGCTCGGCCGAGATGCTGCCATCGAAACGCGCCAGCACCTGCGCCAGCAGCTTGGTGACGTGCTCGCACTGCGCCACGAAATCGGCGTCACTGGTGTCGTCGGGCTTGAGCACGTTGATGTGCAGGTTGCCGTCGCCGATATGGCCGAACCAGACCACGTCGAAGTGCGGGTAGGCTTGCCCGATCAGCGCCTGGGTCTCGGCCAGGAACGCCGGCATCGCCGAGATCCGTACCGAGACGTCGTTCTTGTAGGGTTTGTAGCGCGCCAGCGATTCGGTGATGCCTTCGCGCAGGCGCCACAGCTGGGCGGCCTGGGCGTCGCTGGCACTGATCACACCGTCGCTGACCCAACCGTTGCCCATGCAGTCTTCGAAGGCCGCCATCGCTGCCGCTTCCTGCGCCTCGTCGTTGGCGGCGAACTCGGTGACCACGTAGTACGGGTGCACCTCGTCGAACGGCGCCTGCGCACCGTGCGCCAGCACATGTTCCAGCGCGCGGTCGGTGAAGAACTCGAAGGCCTGCAGTTGCAGGCGCGCGCGGAACGCGGCGAACACCTGCATCAGCACTTCGAAGCTGGGTACGGCCAGCAGCATCACGTTGCTGGCCGGCGGCGGATCGGTCAGCTTCACCGTCGCCTCGACGATCACCCCCAACGTACCTTCCGAACCAATCAGCAGCTGGCGGAAGTCATAGCCGCTAGAGTTCTTGATCAGGCCCTTGTTGAGCTCGAGCAGTTCGCCACTGGCGGTGACCACCTTCAGCCCGGCAATCCACTCGCGGGTGTTGCCGTAGCGGATCACACGGATGCCGCCGGCATTGGTGGCGATGTTGCCGCCGATCGTGCACGACCCGCGTGCAGCGAAATCCACCGGATAGATCAGGCCGTGGTCCAGCGCGGCGTTGTGCACGGCCTCCAGCGGCATGCCGGCCTGCACCACCAGGGTGCGATCGACCGCGTCGTAGTCCAGCGCCTTGTTCATCCTCTCCAGGCTGAGCACCAGCTCGCCGTTGGCCGCCACCGCGCCACCCGAGAGGCCGGTGCGGCCGCCCGACGGCACCACCGCCACGCCCTCGGCGGCACTCCAGCGCATCACCGCCTGTACCTCCTCGACCGTGGCCGGCAGTGCGATCGCCAGCGGCGCCGGCGTCCAGCGCCGGGTCCAGTCGCGCCCGTAATGCTCCAGGTCGGCCGGGTCGGTCTTCAGCTTCAGGCCGGGACAGGCCTGCTGCAGCGAGGCAATGCGGGAATCGGTCATGACGGTCCAGCGCGGGGCGTGAAG
The DNA here is from genome assembly GCF_001580555.1 of Stenotrophomonas sp. DDT-1. Lineage (NCBI taxonomy): Bacteria > Pseudomonadati > Pseudomonadota > Gammaproteobacteria > Lysobacterales > Lysobacteraceae > Stenotrophomonas > Stenotrophomonas sp. DDT-1. The sequence continues at coordinate 18,546 of NZ_LEKR01000016.1, read as the reverse complement.
AACGGGCAAGCGTGCCAGCGGCACGCGCCAGCGTCCAGCCCCGCAGCCGGGCCGATAGCTACGGATGCAACCAATTGCGCACTGCACCATGGGGGCTTCGATCTGGCATAGTGGTCAGCCCCTGTCCCACTGGCCGTGTTGCCTCATGTCGCCGAAGAAGACCTCGTTCCCGAAGCAGGATATCCGCGTGCTGTTGCTGGAGGGGGTCAGCCAGACCGCCGTGGAGGTGTTCAGCGCCGCCGGCTACAGCCAGATCGAAGCGCACACCAAGGCGCTGCCCGAGGACGAATTGAAGGCGCGCATCGCCGAGGCACATATTGTCGGCATCCGTTCGCGCACCCAGCTCAGCGCCGAGGTGCTGGCCGAGGCCAAGCGCCTGATCGCGGTGGGCTGCTTCTGCATCGGCACCAACCAGGTCGACCTGGATGCGGCCGAACTGGCCGGCATCCCGGTGTTCAATGCGCCCTATTCCAACACCCGCAGCGTGGCCGAGCTGGTGATCGCCGAGGCGATCATGCTGACCCGCGGCATCCCGCAGAAGAACGCCGAATGCCATCGCGGCGGCTGGTCGAAGTCAGCCAGCGGCAGCCATGAAGTGCGCGGCAAGACGCTGGGCATCATCGGTTATGGCCACATCGGCACCCAGGTCGGCGTGCTCGCCGAATCGCTGGGCATGCAGGTGATCTTCCACGACGTGGAAACCAAGCTGGCACTGGGTAATGCCCGTGCAGCGGCCAGCCTGGACGACCTGCTGGCACGCGCCGACATCGTCACCCTGCACGTGCCGGAGACGCCGGCCACGCAGTGGATGATCGGCAGCACCGAGCTGGCGAGGATGCGCAAGGGCGCGCACCTGATCAACGCCGCGCGCGGCACCGTGGTCGACATCGATGCGCTGGACGCGGCGCTGGCCAGCGGCCACGTCGGTGGTGCCGCGCTGGACGTGTTCCCGGTTGAACCGAAGGGCAACGGCGATATCTTCGAGTCGCCGCTGACCCGCCACGACAACGTGATCCTGACCCCGCACGTGGGCGGCAGCACGCTGGAAGCGCAGGACAACATCGGCGTGGAAGTGGCGGCCAAGCTGGTGCGCTACAGCGACAACGGCAGCACCCTGTCGGCGGTCAACTTCCCGGAAGTGACCCTGCCCGAACACGAAGACAGCCTGCGCCTGCTGCACATCCACCAGAACGTGCCGGGCGTGCTGTCCAAGGTCAACGAGATCTTCTCGCGCCACAACGTCAACATCGACGGCCAGTTCCTGCGCACCGACCCGAAGGTGGGTTACGTGGTGATCGACATCACCGCCAGCGAGGCACAGGCCGCCGCCGTCCGCGACGAACTGGCCGCCATTCCAGGGACGTTGCGTACGCGCATCCTGTATTGACGCGCGTCCCGCCTTGCACGTGTAGAGCCGAGCCCTTGCTCGGCTGCGGTTCCGGCCTGCATCGAGCCGAGCATCGGCTCGGCTCTACAGGTTGCTAGCGCGCCAACCACCGGCGCGCCATGCGCTGCATGCATTCATCCGATTCGGGGTCGGCCGCGACTTCGGTCACCGGCCGCCAGGCCAGGTCCAGCGATTCCTCGCTGAGCACGAAGGCCTCTCCCCCCAGCGCCCGGATCACGAAACGCACGTCGTAGTGCCAGTGCCCCGGCACGTCCTTGCGCTCGGGAATCCAGTGCTTGTCCAGATCGAAGATGGCCGGGTCTTCCAGCACCAGGCCGCTCAGGCCGGACTCCTCCTCGGCTTCCTTCAGCGCCACCTGCGCCAGATCACGGTCGCCGTCGGCGTGACCGCCCAGCTGCAGCCAGCGCTGCAGCTTTCGGTGATGGGTGAGCAGCAGGCGCTGGCCGTCGGCACTGACCAGCCAGCAGCTGGCGGTGAAATGCCCGGCCAGCCGTTCGCGACGGAACGGATCTTCTGGATCGTCCAGCAATGTGCCGAATTCGGCAGCCAGTGCGTCGTGGGCGGGCTCGCGGCGGGCATAGTCACGCAACAGGCCACGCAGGCGATCGTCAAGCACGGCAAGGGTTTCGGCGGTCTGGCGCATGAATGGGGGCGGTTCGGAAAAATACTGCTCATTATCGCCGTTCATTGTTGCGATTGCGCTTGTGCGTTGGCTTCAGCTTTGGCTAAGGTACAGCGGGCCGTTCGCGCGGCCTTCACCATTCCAAGGTTGCCGGCAACGTATCGGCGGCCCACCCCATCCGATCACTAGGAAGTACTGCATGCTGAAAGCTCTGTTGAGGGTCAAGCCGGTCCAGCCGGCCGGGCACGTCGATGCCGGCGAACCCATCGAAGGCAGCCTGGACGGCGAAGCCACGCTGAAACGGACCCTCACGGCTAAACACCTCATCCTGCTTGGCGTGGGTGCGGTGATCGGCGCTGGTATCTTCGTGCTGACCGGCCAGGCCGCGGCCAACCACGCCGGCCCGGCGGTGATGCTGTCGTTCGTGCTGGCCGGTTTCGCCTGTGCCCTGGCGGGCCTGTGCTACGCCGAGTTCGCGGCGATGATGCCGGTCTCCGGCAGTGCCTACTCCTATTCGTATGCCACCCTCGGCGAAGGCATGGCCTGGTTCATCGGCTGGTGCCTGGTGCTGGAGTACCTGTTCGCCTCGGCGTCGGTCGCGGTGGGCTGGTCGGCCTACCTGATCAGCTTCATCACCACCACGCTGCACATGCCCTTCCCGGACCTGCTCAGCGCCGCACCCATCGCCTGGACCGGCAGCGAGTTCGTCTCTTCCGGCAAACTGTTCAACCTGCCGGCGGTGCTGATCGTGGCGGCGGTGTCCGGCCTGCTGTACGTGGGCGTGACCCAGTCGGCGTTCGTCAACGCCATCATCGTGGCGATCAAGGTCACCGTCATCTGCCTGTTCATCGGCATCGGCGCGGCCCACATCGACCCGGCCAACTGGCAGCCCTTCATTCCGGAAAACACCGGCGTGCCGGGTGAGTTCGGCTGGAGCGGCATCTTCCGCGCGGCCACCATCGTGTTCTTCGCCTACATTGGTTTCGATGCGGTCTCCACCGCCGCCGGCGAAACCAAGGACCCGCAGCGCAACATGCCGATCGGCCTGCTCGGCTCGCTGGCCGTGTGCACCATCGTCTATATCATCGTCTGCGCGGTGCTGACCGGCATGATGCCGTACCACCTGCTGGGCACCGACAAGCCGGTGGCGACCGCGCTGGAGCCCTACCCGACCCTGTCCTGGCTGAAGACCCTGGTCGAGATCGGCGCCATCGCCGGCCTGTCCTCGGTGGTGCTGGTGATGATGATGGGCCAGACCCGCATCGCCTACACCATTTCCCGCGACGGCCTGCTGCCGAAGTTCTTCGGCAAGGTCCACGCTCGTTTCCGCACCCCCTATTGGGCCACGATCGTGGTCGGGGTGATCGCCGCCGCACTGGCCGGCCTGGTGCCGCTGAACGTGCTGGGCGAACTGGTGTCGATGGGCACCCTGTTGGCCTTCGCCACGGTCTGCATCGGCGTGCTGGTGCTGCGCTATACCAAGCCGGAGATCCACCGCCCGTTCCGCGTGCCAGCGGTGTGGATCATCTGCCCGCTTGGCGCTGCGGCCTGCCTGTTCCTGTTCTGGCAGGCGTTCGTGGTGCACTGGCACCTGTTCGTCGGCTGGACCGTGCTGGGCATGCTGATCTATCTCGGCTATGGCATGCGCAACAGCAAGCTGGCCAAGTCACCCTGATCCGCCTACGGGCCGGCCCTGTGCCGGCCCGTCCGTTTTCCCCGCGCCAGACATGGCGCGCTTCGACAAGACCACCAGACATGTTCAAGCAACTGTGGGCCACCAAGCACCCGCATGCCGCCCACGAAGACGCCAACGGCCTGAGCCTGCGCCGCCACCTCGGCCCCTGGGGCCTGACCGCCCTCGGCATCGGTGCCGTGATTGGCGGCGGCATCTTCGTCATCACCGGCCAGGCCGCCGCCAACCACGCCGGCCCCGCGATCATGCTGTCGTTCGTGCTGGCCGCCATCTGCTGCGCCTTCTGCGCGCTGGCCTACGCCGAGTTCGCCTCGATGGTGCCGGTCTCTGGCAGCGCCTATACCTACACCTATGCCACCTTCGGCGAACTGTCGGCCTGGTTCATCGGCTGGATGCTGGTGCTCGAGTACGGCGTCTCTGCGTCGGCGGTGGCGGTCAGCTGGACCGGCTATTTCCTCAGCCTGCTCAGCCAGTTCGACATTCATCTACCGGCGGCGCTGGTCAGTGCGCCACTCGATGCACAGCTGCGCCCCACCGGCGCGATCGCCAACCTGCCAGCCGCTGCGCTGGTACTGCTGCTGACCTGGCTGTGCTACGTCGGCATCAGCAAGTCATCGGCGATGAACATGGCGATGGTCGTGCTCAAGACCGGCCTGATCCTGCTGGTCATCGTGGTCGGCTGGAAGTATGTGGACACCAGCAACTGGACCCCGTTCATTCCCGCCAACGAAGGCCCCGGCAAGTACGGCATGGAAGGCGTGCTGCGTGGCGCGGCGATGGTGTTCTTCGCCTACATCGGCTTCGAGGCGGTGTCGGTGGCGGCGCAGGAATCGAAGAATCCGCAGCGCGACATGCCGATCGGCATGATGCTGTCGCTGGTGGTCTGCACCGTGCTCTACATCGCGATGGCGGCGGTGATGACCGGCCTAGTGCCATTCCAGCTGCTGGGCACCGACGAGCCGGTGGTGACCGCGGTCGCGGCGCATCCGCAGCTGGGCTGGCTGCGCTGGGTGGTCGAGGTCGGCGCGCTGGTCGGCCTGTCCTCGGTGGTACTGGTGATGATCATCGGCCAGCCGCGCATCTTCATGATCATGGGCCGCGACGGCCTGCTGCCGCCGGTTTTCACCAGGATCCACCCCAAATACCGCACCCCGCACATCAACACGGTGATCACCGGCATCGGCATCGCGCTGCTGGCGGCGCTGTTCCCGCTGGACATCCTTGGCGAGCTGACCTCGATGGGCACGCTGATCGCGTTCGCGGCGGTGTGTGCCGGCGTGCTGATCCTGCGCCGCACCCAGCCGGACCTGCCGCGCCCGTTCCGCATGCCGATGGCGTGGCTGATCTGCAGCCTGGGCGTGCTGAGCTGCCTGGCGCTGCTGTCGGCGATGACGATGCACAACTGGATGCTGATGGGCGTCTGGACCTTCGTCGGTTTCGTGATCTATTTCTGCTACGGCTTCAGGCACAGCCGTCTGCGGGGTAAGTGAGGTTTTCTGCATTGCAGGGCCTGCGGCCCTGCACCCGCCTTTGAAGCCGGAGCAACGGCAACGGCAACAGCTGGGCTGAGGGCTTGGCGGGGAGGCATGGGTTCGCGGGGGACGCCGTGAATCCATCCCTGGAGGCTTGGCCGCGGCATCCATGCCGCGGACACCCCCGCGAACCCATGCCTCCCCGCCCCTGACAGTATCCCGGTGCGTCCGGTGGATCCACGCCATGCGTGGATGAAACGTTCTCATGAACGAATGTTCCGGAATGGATGATTCTGTAGAGCGGAGCCATGCTCCGCTCCGAGCAAGCGCAGCGAAGCGACCCGCTTTCGCTTTTCCTTCTTCACTCCGTGGCCGGCCGCACGCCGGAACCTGTCCGAGGCGGGGCGGGTAGGCCGTGCAGGGGCGTGAGCCGCATGGATGCGGCGACCGAGCTTACAGGGAGGTACTTGCAGCGTCCCCTGCACGGCCCACCCGCCCCCCCCCACCCATGAACCGCTCTACACGACCCGCCACAAGGGGCTCAGCCGTTGGCCGAATCCAGTAAAATCGTCGGCATGAACGCCCCCACCTTCCCCTACGACACCGCGCGCCTGAGCGAACTGGCCCAGCTGCTGATCGACAACGTCCGCGAACTGGCCCACGCCGGCTGGACGCCGGCCACCAGCAGCAACTTCTCCCACCGCCTGGACGATCGCCACGCGGCGATCACGGTGTCCGGCAAGGACAAGGGCCGCCTGATCGAGGACGACATCATGGTGGTGGACTTCGACGGCCAGGCCGTCGGCCGTCCGCTGCGCCCGTCCGCCGAGACCCTGCTGCACACCCAGTTGTACCGCCGCTTCCCGGAGGTCGGCTGCGTGCTGCATACGCACTCTCCGGTGCAGACCATCGCCTCGCGCCTGTACGCGCCGCAGGGTCATATCCGCCTGGAAGGCTACGAGCTGTTGAAGGCCTTCGCCGGCAACAGTACCCACGAAATGGCCATCGATGTGCCGGTGTTCGCCAACACCCAGGACATGAACGTGCTGTCGAAGCAGGTCGATGACCTGCTCGACCGGCAGAACCTGTGGGGCTATCTGATCGATGGCCACGGCCTGTACGCCTGGGGCCGCGACATGGCCGAGGCACGCCGCCACCTGGAAGCGTTCGAGTTCCTGTTCCACTGCGAACTGGAGCTGCGCAGGCTGCGCGGCTGAACCGGCGCGCAGGTGCAGATGCCGATCCGGAATCTGCGCCCTACACCCACCCTGCTACCCTGTCTCCCCCCCGAGACGTTCAAGCTGCCGCCATGAGCCGACTGCGCATCTACGACGACACCCGCCCCGATTCGCCGCTGCTGGACACCCAGGACGGCGCGGTCATCACTGCCGAGCTGCAGAAGATCGGCGTCACCTTCGAGCGCTGGCAGGCCACCGCGCCCGTCGCACCGGGCGCCAGCCAGGAGGAAGTATTCGCCGCCTACCGCGCTGACATCGACCGCCTGGTCGCCGAGCGCGGCTTCAAGAGCGTGGACGTAGCCTCGATCGCCCCGGACAACCCGAATCGCGCCGAGCTGCGCAGGAAGTTCCTCGACGAGCACTTCCACAAGGAAGACGAAGTGCGCTTCTTCGTCGCCGGCTCCGGCCTGTTCACCCTGCACGTGGGTGACAAGGTCTATGAGATCGAGTGCGTGAAGGACGACCTGATCGCCGTGCCCGATGGCACCACCCACTGGTTCGACATGGGCGAGGAACCCAGCTTCGTGGCGATCCGCTTCTTCACCGAGCCGGACGGCTGGGTCGGTCACTTCACCGGCACCGACATCGCGCAGAAGTTCCCTCGTTACGTACCCACCCAGGCGTCCTGATCCATGCAAGCCCGCGTCATCCTGACCGACATCGAAGGCACCACCAGCAGCATCTCGTTCGTCAAGAACGTGCTGTTCCCCTATGCGCGCAAGGCGTTGCCCGCGTTTGTCGCCGAGCATGGCCAGCAGCCGGACGTCCGCCGCTGGCTGGATGCGGTGGCTACCGAGATCGGCGGTGCCTGCCAGGACAGCCTCGTGGCCGAGACGCTGCAGGGCTGGATCGACCAGGACCGCAAGCACACCGCACTGAAGGCGCTGCAGGGACTGATCTGGGACGAAGGCTACCGCCGTGGCGACTACACCGCGCACTTCTACCCGGAAGTAGCGCCGGTGCTGAAGGGCTGGCACGCTTCCGGCCTGCCGCTGTACGTGTACTCCTCCGGTTCGGTGCCGGCGCAGAAGCTGTTCTTCGGCTTCAGCGACGCCGGCGACCTCAGCCCGCTGGTGTCGGGCTGGTTCGACACCGAAGTCGGCGGCAAGCGCGAGGCCGACAGCTACCGGCGCATCGTGCAGGCCATCGGCGTACCGGCCGGCGAGATCCTGTTCCTGTCCGATGTGGTGGAAGAACTGGATGCCGCCCGCGAAGCCGGGCTGCAGACCCGCCTGATCGATCGCCTGGATGATTACCCGATGCCGCGTACCGGCCAGGCCGCCAACGGCCACGAACGGGTCGAGAATTTCCAGCAGATCCAGCTGTAAAAAAGAAAGGTGTGCGGACCAACGGTCCGCACCTACCCGGCTCCGCTTCTGGTAGATGCCAACCTTGGTTGGCATGTTCCGGGGGTGCCAACCAAGGTTGGCACCTACCAAAGCGGGATACCCCTCAACGGTCGTTGAGGGTCTTCACCTGCAGCGCTTCGCGCAGGGTAACCAGATCCACCGGGCCGCGCACCGCGATATCGCGGGTTTCACCCGGCAGCTGGTCCAGCAGGTTGTCTTCGACCTGCACATCCAGCGCGCCGAAGTCGATCCACGCCGCGCGCACGTACGCCGCGCTTTCCAGCCGCAGACGATAGTGGTCCCCTTCGATGGACAACGTGGCCTTGAGTTTCTGCCGCGGCAACACCTGGTCCTTGGCTTCAACGAAACCGACCACCTGCCGCGCACTCACGTTGCCGTCCTGCAGCAACTCGAACACCGCCACCGTACGCATCGGGTCGGCACCGGCCAGCAGCTCTGCATCGCTGAAATCGCCCATCGGCGTGACACCCGCCGCCGCCAACGTCACCGTTTCCTCGCGACGACGCAGCACCTTCCCCTCCACGTCCATCACCCGCAGACGCCAGCGCGCATCCAGTGCGGCACCGTCGTTGATCAGGCGCACCCGCGTGCTGCCCTCGTCGCGCAGCGCTGCCACCGTCACTGGCGCGAAGAAACGCCGCGCGGCGAAGTGCAGCGCCTTCCAGCGGCCGAAATAGTCCACGCTGGACCACGAGGCGCCGGGCCAGACATCGTTGAGCTGCCAGTACAGCGAACCCATCGTGTATGGCCGCGAGGCGCGATGATGCAGCGCCGCCAGTGCGATGCCATCGGCCTGCATCACTTGGCTGAGATAGACGAAGTCCTCGAAGTCCTTCGGCGTGCCGTAACCCAGTTCGATGTAGTGCAGCAGGCGGCTGTTGCCCTCGCCGGCCATGAATTTCTGGTGCGCGCGGATCACCGGGCTGTCGATGCGCTGTTCGGCGCGGGTGGCGATCTGGTCCACCGTCGCCACCGACGGCCACGCCTGTAGCCCGTACTCGGACATGAAGCGCGGCGTCTCACGCAGGTAGGCCTGCACCGGCAGCGCCGGATTGCCCCAGACCTGCCAGTAGTGCTTGTCGCCACGCGTTGAATCGTTGGCCTTCTCGTCAAGGTCGTTGCTGGGCGAGCTGGACCAGTACGGCACGCCCAGCCCCTCCTCGCCCACAACCTGGCGCAGGTCGTTGCCGAACAGGTCGACGTAGCCCTGCCAGACCTTCGCCGCAAATGCCGGGTCGGCCGCCCTCAGGTCGCGGCCGTGGCCCCAGTCCTTCCAGGCAGTTTCTTCTTCGTTGTTGCCACACCACAGCACGATGCTGGGGTGATGGCGCAGACGACGCACGTTGTCGCGTGCTTCGGCCACCACGTTGGCACGAAACGCCGGATCGTAGCCCGGCTGCATGCCGCCGCCGAACATGAAGTCCTGCCACACCAGCAGGCCCAGTTCGTCGGCGATGTCGAAGAACGCGTCCTCCTCGTAGTAGCCGCCGCCCCAGTTGCGCAGCATGTTCATGTTGGCGTCGCGCGCGGCCGTCAGCACCTGGCGCAGGCGTGCGGCATCGACGCGCGCGGGGAAGGCGTCGAACGGAATGACGTTGGCGCCCTTGGCAAAGATCTCCACGCCGTTGATGACGAAAGCGAAGCCCTGCCCGCCCTTGCCGTCTTCCTCGCGGCGCAGTTCAACCGTGCGCAGGCCGATGCGCTGCTCGCGCACCAGCTCCGGCGCGCCACCTTGGTCCAGGCGGGCCCGCACCGTGTAGCGGTCCTGCGCACCGTGGCCGACTGGCCACCAGCGCCGCGGATCGGCCAGTTCAACCGGAACCTCGATGCTGTTCTGGCCGGGCTTCAGCAGCACCGTGCGCTGCACCTGGGCCACGTTGCGGCCCTGCGGATCGCGCACATCCACGGTCACCACGGCCGAGCCCGCCGCCGCGCCCTGCTCCACTTGCAGCAGCACGGCCAGCTTCGCCTGCTCCGTGCTCAATGCATGCGTGCGCACCGCAAGATCGGTCAGGCGGTGCGCGTCCCAAGCCTGCAGATCGATTCCGCGCCAGACGCCGGCGGTGACATAGCGCGGACCCCAGTCCCAGCCGAAGTGGTAGGCCGGCTTGCGCGCGAAGTTGCCGACCATCGCGTCCTTCGGCTCATCGCCATACGGCGACGGGTAGTTGCCAGCGATCTTGTGCGGCATTGCCTGCACGCCCGGCAGCAGGGTGCGGATCGGCGAACGGAACACGATCTGCAGTTCATTGTCCCTGGCCCGCAGGCGCCCATTCACGCGCGCGCGCCAGGTCCGGTGCGCGTTGTCCGCACGCAGCAGTGGCTTGCCGTTGAGGCTGACGTCGGCGTAGGTATCCAGACCGTCGAAGCGCAGCTCGGCATTGGGCTTTGCCAGCGTCGCCGCATCCACGTCGAAGCGGGCGCGGTACTCCCAGGCGGCCAGGCCGATCCATTGCAGTTCGGCCTCTGGTGCGCCGACATACGGATCACGGATCAGTTCGTGAGCGAGCAGGTCGGTGTGCACGCTGCCCGGCACCGTCGCCGCCCGCCATTGCTGCAGACCTGGGTGAGCGGCGCCCTGCGCGTCGCCGGGCAGCATACGGAACTCCCACTGTGCCTGCAGCGGCGTGGCAGCGACCGGGAAGGCGGACGCCGCGATCAGCAGCAGGAGCAGGCGGACAACGAGGGGAAGGCGATGCACGGGATGCTCCTGTTATTCCGCCGGGCTTGGCCCGGCGCTACCAATTCAACACGCCACGGTAGCGCCGGACCACGTCCGGCGAGCGCGCAGCGCGGCAGACCTCAACGCACGACGTTCAACACTTCGTAGCACGCACCCATGGTGTGGTAATCCACCTTGCCGGCCGGGCTCTTCTCGTCGCTGTACTTGCGATTGTCGGCATCGAGGATGCGGAACCAGGCGCCGTACCGGTGATCGACGAAGTGTTCCCACGAATACGCCCAGATACGCTCATACCACTGCCAATAGCGGTCGTCGCCGGTACGCTTGGCCATCAGTGCGGCGGTCGCCAGCGTCTCCGCCTGCACCCAGAAATACTTGTCATCGTCGCAGACGAAACTGTCGCCACCGATCGGGGCGCCATCCATGCCCGGCTGCCGGCGCGACTCCGGCGCGAAACCGTAGTACAGGCCACCCCGCGCCTCGTCCCAGCTGCGCGCCACGGCCACGTCGAACAGGTGCTGCGCGGTCGGCACCAGCCAATCGGCCTGCACATGGCGGTCCAGGATCAACAGCAGCTTGGCCCATTCGGTCTGGTGGCCCGGCTGGAAGCCCCACGGGCGGAACAGGTGCTTGGGGTCATCCAGGTTGTAATCCCAGTCGATCTCCCAGTTGGAATCGTAGTGCTCCCACACCAGGCCACCGGCCTTGGCGGCCTGGCGGCGGGTCATGTTGTCGGCCAGCTGCAGCGCGCGCTCCACATAGCGCTGTTCGCCGCTGGCCTCGAAGGCGGCCAGCATCGCCTCGCACATGTGCATGTTGGCGTTCTGGCCACGGTAGCCGGTGAAATTCCACTGCCCATCGGCTTCGTCCTTGTAGAGGCCGTGCTGCGGCTCCCAGAAGCGCGCTTCCAGCAGCTGCCAGGTCTCGTCCATCCATGCGCGGGCCTGTTCGAGACCGGCCTTCAGTGCGCAGCTGTAGGCCAACAGCACGAACGCCACGCCGTAGCAGTGGTTCATGTCGTCCTCGACCTTGCCATCGCGCAGGGTCCAGGCGTAACCGCCGGTGGCCGGGTTGCGGTGCACCTCGCGCAGGTAGCGCACGCCGTGCTCGACTGCCTCACGGTATTCGACGTTGCCGAATTCGCGGTAGGCCATCGCATAGTTGAAGACGAAACGCGTGCTGCTCACCAGATGGCGATGGTTGGCGTCGTAGATGCTGCCGTCGTCACGGAAGTAGTGGAAGAAGCCACCGTTCGGGTCGATGCAGCGCGGGTGGTAGAACGCCATCGTGTCGGCGATATGCGCGCGCAGGAACGCGGGCGAACGGAAGTCGGGGGAGGTGCTCATGCGGTAATGTCCTGGGCCTGCAGCAGGTGCTGCACTTCATCGAGCGAGGGCATCGCGGCGAACGCGCCCTTGCGGGTAACAGCCAGCGCGCCGACCGCGGCGCCGAAGCGCAGCGTGGCGGTGATCGCCTCCGGGTCCTGGCAGAAGGCGGCAAAACCGGCACCGGCGCCGCCGCGCTCCAGCAAGCCGACCAGCACGCCACCGACGAAGGCATCACCGGCCGCGGTGGTATCGACGGCAGCCACGCGGAAGCTGGTGACCGTGCCGTGGTTGTCGCGCGTGTACCAGTGCAGCGTGGCCGCACCGTCGGTGACGATCACCCAGCGCGCGCGCGCAGCGAGCAGGCGCCGCAGTACCGCTGCCTCGCCATCGGCACCCAGCGGCGCGGCCAGGTAGTCCAGCTCCTCGCGCGACAGCTTGACCAGGTCGGCGCGTTCCAGCGCCTGCCACAGGCGCGGTGTCGGGTCCTCGTTCGCCGGCCACAGCGCAGGACGCAGATTGAGGTCGAGGCTGACCGTCGCACCGGCGGCGCGAGCACGGGCCATGCCGGCGAAGGTGGCCTCGGCGATGGCCGGCTCGGTCAGGCTGTTGGAGCAGACGTGGAAGCACTGCGCGCTGTCGAAGCACGCGGCCTGGAAGTCGCTGTCACGGAACAGCAGGTCGGCTGCAGGCGGACGATAGAAGCTGAAGCTGCGTTCGCCGCTGGCATCCAGTGCGACGAAGGCCAGTGCGGTCTTGGCCGCATCGGTACGCACGATGTAATCCGTGCCCACGCCGTGCTCGACCAGGCTGTCGGCCAGGAAGTCGCCGAACATGTCGCGGCCCAGCATGCCCACGAACTGGGTCTTAGCGCCCAGCCGTGCAGCCGCCACGGCAACGTTGGCCGGTGCACCACCGGCGTACTGCAGGAAGGCGCGCGGCGTGTCGGCCGAGGCCGGCGGCTGCGCTAGTAGATCGATCAAAATTTCGCCGAAGCAAACGATGGCACCCATTCCGGACTCAGCCTCCCTGCGTTGCGGAGGCCGGCGTACGCGCGCCGACCAGTCCGTAGAAAATGATGTAGCCGTAGCACAGCAGCGGCAGGATGAAGCTGGCCTGCACACCGATGTGGTCGGCCAGGACGCCCTGCAGGTACGGCACCACGGCACCGCCGACGATGGCCATGATCAGCAGGCTGGAGCCCTTGTTGGTCAGCGGCCCCAGGCGCTCGATGCTCAGCGCGAAGATGGTCGGGAACATGATCGAGTTGAACAGGCCGATCGCCACCACCGAGTACAGCGCGATGTTGCCGGAGCTCAGCATGGTCGTGACCAGCAGCGCCACGTTGACCAGCGCGAAGATCGCCAGCAGGCGGCTGGGCGAGAAGCGCGCCAGCAGCGCGGAGCCCGCGAAGCGGCCGATCATCGCCATCGTCCAGTAGGCCGACACGTAGTGCGTGGCTTCCTGTTCGTTGAAGCCACCGATGTTGGGCATCGACAGGTAGTTGACCAGGAAGCTGCCAATCGAAACCTCAGCGCCGACGTAGAAGAAGATACCCAGCACGCCCAGCAGCAGGTGGCGCTTGCGCAGCGCGTCCAGGTAGCTGTGATGGTGGCCCTGGTCGGCCTGCTCGGTGGCGTCGCTCAGCGCCGGCAGGCGGAACAGGAACACGAACAGCGCCAGCAGCACCAGCGCCACGGCCAGGCCCACGTACGGTCCCTGCACGGCCTGCGCCTCGGCGGCACGGTAGGCCAGCTGCTCGGCGGCCGGCAGCGCCGCGATGTCGTCAGCGCTCTTGACCGTGTTGGACAGGATCAGCATGCCGCCGAAAATCGGGGCGATGGCCGTGCCCAGCGAGTTCAGCGCCTGCGCCAGGGTCAGGCGGCTGGAACTGGTCTGTTCCGGGCCCAGCAGCGCAACGTACGGGTTGGCGGCGACCTGCAGCACGGTGATGCCCGTGGCCAGTACGAACAACGCACCCAGGAAGGCGCCGTAAACGCGCAGCTCGGCCGCCGGCCAGAAGCCCAGCGCGCCAATGCCGGCGATCACCAGTCCAGCCACGATGCCCTTCTTGTAGCCCAGCGCCGCCACCAGGCGGCCCGCCGGCAGCGACATCAGGAAGTAAGTACCGAAGAAGGTGAACTGCACCAGCATCGCCTTGGCGTAATTCAGTTCGAACACCGCCTTCAGGTGCGGGATCAGGATGTCATTGAGGCAGGTCAGGAAGCCCCACATGAAGAAGATCGTGGTGACGACAGCCAACGCCTTGCCGTTGGTGACGGCGGGTGCGTTGCCCGAAGAACCCGATGGACGGGGCGTTGCGGAGATCGGCATGCGGTACGCGCCTCGATGCGCGGAAGGTCGTTGTTGCGTGGAAGGGGTATATGGAAGAAATCAGTTCGGTCGTGCGGCGCTGCTTTCGCGGATGCGCAACTGCACCGGCGCGACCGTGCGCCGTGGCGGCGCGTCCGGTTCGTCCAGCCGCTGCAGCAGCAGCGCGGCAGCCTGGCGGCCACGCTCGCGCGGGTCGGCGGTGAGCGTGGTCAACGGCGGCACCGCGACCGACGCCTCGGAAATATCGTCGAAGCCGGTCACGGCAAAATCACCGCCCGGACGGATACCGCGCGAGTTCAAGCCCAGCATCAGGCCCAGCGCGACGGTGTCGTTGTAGCAGACCGCCGCACTTGGGCGATGGCCATCGGCGAACAGCTCATCGGTGCGCGCAGCGGCTTCCAGCCGGTTCGGCGCCGATTCGATCATCCAGCCCGGCGGCAGCGACAGGCCGGCCTCGGCCAGCGCCTGCTGGAAACCCGCACGGCGCTGGTGGCAGGAACTGGATGCGGCGTGGCCGCCGAAGAAGGCGATCTGGCGGTGGCCGCGCTCGATCAGGTGGCGCGTGGCCAGATAGGCGCCGTGCTGGTTGTCCAGGGTCAGGAAGTCCCAGTCGGCCCCGGCCAGTTCGCGGTTGAACAGCAGCACGTTGGCATTGGCACCCAGTGCCTGCCGCAGCTGTGCGGTATCGCTGCCCTCGGCCGGCGACAGGATCAGGCCGGCCGGGGTGTGCTCCATCAGCGTGGACAGCACCGCCTGCTGCCGCTCCGGCGATTCACCCGTGCTGCCGAGCAGGGTCACGTAGCCACGCCCACCCAACGCCTCGTCCACGCCCGATGCGAACTCGGCGAAGAACGGGTTCGAAAGATCGTTGATCACCAGCGCGATGCTCGACGAGGTCCGCCGGCGCAGGTTGGCCGCCGCGCGGTTGTAGACGTAGCGCTGGCGGCGCAGTTCGGCCTCGACCTTGGCCCGGGTATCGACATTGACCAGCGGGCTGCCACGCAGCACCAGCGACACGGTTGCCCGTGACACGCCGATCGCGCGCGCGATGTCGGTCACCGTCACCGCCTTGCCGGCGCGCTTGCTGGGACTGTTGCCGTTGTCGTTCATCGTCTTCCCGGACTCCGCTGGAGGCTCAAGCCTAATGGATCAGGGCCGTGTCGTGCCGTGCCGTTCGCTGGGTCAGCGAGAACGGCACAGTCCGGCTCAGCGCAGCTGGCTGCCCGGTGCCGCGCACCAGGACACCGGCAGGTCCTTCACCGCGGTGCCCCAGCCCTGCTCCGGCGCCTTCGCGTCGAGTGCGAACTGCAGGCGCGGGCCCTGCTGCAGCCGGTCCCAGTCCAGCCACACCGGTGCATGCGGCTGGCCGTCGACCTGCACACCCTGCACGTACTGCAGGCGGCGGCCATCGGCACCCGGCGCGTCGATGCGCAGGGTCCGGCCATTGCCCATGTCCACTTCGACCTTGCTGAAGCGCGGCGTGTGCAGCAGGAACTGGCCGCTGCCCGGCACCGCCGGGTACACGCCGATGGCGCTGAACAGGTACCAGGCCGACATCGTGCCGAGGTCATCGTTGCCGGTCACGCCATTGGGGGCATTGGTGAACAACTGCTGCGCGGCACGCACCACGGCGGCGGTCTTCCACGGCTGGCCGATCAGCGTGTACAGCCACGGCGAGTGCAGGTCCGGCTCGTTGTTGGGGTTGTAGCGGAACTGGTTGTAGTAGCTGTACGGCCCGACCACCCACGCCTTGCGGGCGGCATTGAGCGGATCGGCCTGCAGTGCGTCCATCGCGAAGAACGCATCGAGGCGGCGGCCCGCCTGTTCGCGGCCGTCCATCGCTTCGACCAGGCCCGGCACGTCCTGCTGCGCCAGCCACTGGTACTGCCACGCCGTGCCCTCATGGAATCCGTGGTGCGAACGCGGGCTGTAATGGCCGTCGGACGGGGTGTACCACTGGCCATCCTCGGTGCGCGGGCGCGGGAACCCGGTGAAGCCGGTCTCGGCATCCCGCACCTGCGGGTCCCACACCTTGCGCCAGTTGCGGCCACGCTCACGGAGTGTCGCCGCATCCTGCGCATGGCCCAGGCCATCGGCCATCTGCGAGAGCGCGCAGTCGGCCAGCGCGTACTCCAGCGTGGCCGAACCACCGTGGTGCGGATCGACGTCCATGCCCTTGGACGGGAACGCGCGGTCGTAGGCCACATAGCCCTTGTCCAGGTAGGTCGGGTTGCCGGAGCGTCCGGCCATGCGCGAGTTCAGTGGTGGCGTGCCGAAGGCATTGCGGCGCAGTGCATCCCAGGCTTGCGATTCACGGCCCTTGAGTGCGCCGAAGCGCCACAGGTCGACCATGAACGGCGTGACCGGATCGCCGGTCATGATGTTGGTCTCGAAGTTGGCATAGCCCCAACGCGGCAGCCAACCGATCTGCTCATTGATCGCCAGCAGGGTGCGGCCGATGTCGCGCGCCACGTCCGGGCGGGTCAGTGCCAGCCACTGGTTCTGCGCGCGGTAGGTGTCCCAGAGCGAGAAGTACTCGTAGTAGGTCCAGCCATCGGCACGGTGGATGCCATCGTCATAGCCGCGGTAGCGGCCATCGGCATCGTTGCCGGTCATCGGCTGCAGCAGCGCGTGGTAGACCGCGCTGTAGAACACGGTGCGGTCATCGGCGGTGCCGCCCTGCACGCGCACCCGGCCCAACTGCTCACGCCAGGCCTGCTGGGACAGCGCGCGCATGCGGTCGAAGCCGAGCAGCGCCCCATTCTGCATGCCTTCTGCGCGCAGGTTGGTGCGCGCGCCTTCGGCGTCCACATGCGAGATCGCGCTGACCGCCGTCACCGACTGGCCCTTGGCCAGGTCGAAACTGAGCCAGGCGCCGTTGGGCTTCTGCTCGCCTTCCATGCTGTGGCGCGCGCCCGGCAGGCCACCACCCTCGCCCCAAGTGCCATGCGCCTTGAAGGGACGGTCGAACTCGATGCGGAACCAGGTGGTGTACTGGTGGCCGCCACAGAAACTCTTGGTGACCAGCTTGCCTTCCACCACGCGGTCGCCGACCACATCGACCACGCTGCCGATCACCGAATGGCGCTCGTTGGCCTGGCCGACATTGACGAGGACGTGGCCATCGCCGCTGCGCTGGCTGAAGGTGTAGCGCTCGGCCGCGGCACGGGTACGTGCGGTCGCCTCGGCATCGATGCCGCCGTAGCTGGTCAGGCGCACCTTGTAGTAGCCGGCCTGGCCGACCTCGCCATCGTGGGTGTAAGCCGAGGCATAGGCCTTGTGGTCGAACTGCTTGGCGTTGCCGGTATCGAAATCACCGCCCGGACCGATCGAGCCGGTCACCGGCAGCACCGACACCTGCCCGCCCTGTTCCCAGCAACCTGCGCCGGACAGGAAGGAGTGGCCGAACCCGCGAATCTTCTCGTCGTCATAGCGCCAGCCCGAGTAGTGGCTGCCGATCGGACTGACTTGGATCAGGCCGAACGGTGCCGACGCACCTGGGAACGTGTTGCCGTCGTCCTTGCTGCCGATGAAGGTGTTGACCTCGCGCTCCAGCGCTGCCGGGGCAGCCTGCAGCAGCACTGGCACTGACGACAGCGCGAGCAGGCAGGCCAGGCGCACCAGCGGGCGCGAGGACAATGGGACGGCGGGAGCGGACGGCACTGGGCGCATGTCGGGTTCCTGTAGTCGATGACGCGGAGGCAGACGGCCGGGGGCGTTCGGCACCGTTCCGCTGAGCCCTGCCCTGACCTGCAGAGAGCTCCCCTGGAATGACGCCCGACCCACCAGACCGTGAATTTAGATCGATTCAAGTAGAGCATGCAGGTTCGGCCGAATGCATTCTGCGGCGCAGCATGAGAGGGGGTGTTCGGCAGGGCTGCGCCCTGCACCTGCTTCGAGCTGGAGCAACAGCAACAGCAAAAGCCGGCTGTCCGTGGGATGGCGGGGTGGGTCCGGTTGCGGGGGACGCTGCAAGTACGTCCATGTAAGCTCGGTCGCCGCATCCATGCGGCTCACGCCCCCGCAACCGGACCCACCCCGCCTTCGACAGAGTCCCGCGATCTGTAGATCCACGCCATGCGTGGATGAATCTCTGTCGGATAACGAAATCGATTGGAGTCAGATCCGTTTTCCGTTGGAAAACGGATCTGACTCCATGACCCCACGCAATTCCAGGACCCATCCAACCGTCACCGGGAAACTGTCAAAGGCGGGGCGGTGTGGGCTGGCAGGACCGTTGGCGCCATGGATGGCGCCATCGAGCCCCCAGGGGTTGAAGTGACCCCCGAGACTTGGACGGTGGGGTCAGGCGGCTGCTTGGGCCTGCTCCCGGTACTTTACCGGGCTTAGCCCCTTCAATTTCAATCTGATTCGCTCTTGGTTGTAGTACTTGATGTACTC